>NZ_LVWH01000043.1:0-7321 GCF_001909045.1 Paenibacillus sp. P3E
CCCAGTATGTAAGACCCCTTGAAGACGACGAGGTAGATAGGTTGGAGGTGGAAGTGCAGCAATGCATGGAGCTGACCAATACTAATCGGTCGAGGGCTTATCCAAATGATAAAACGCAGATTCGTTTCGGATTCAGTTTTCAGGAATGAAGGTTCCTGAAGCATTTACGCTGTAAATGCCCGTTTGGTGGCGATAGCGGAGGGGTTCCACGCGTACCCATCCCGAACACGACCGTTAAGCCCTCCAGCGCCGATGGTACTTGGACCGAAGGGTCCTGGGAGAGTAGGACGCCGCCAAGCGGACAACCACACTCTGTGGTATTTTTTTTGCCCATAACAATTACATAAGATAAAAGGGCCTTTAGCTCAGCTGGTTAGAGCGCACCCCTGATAAGGGTGAGGTCGGTGGTTCGAGTCCACTAAGGCCCACCATTTTCCCTGATAGCTCAGTTGGTAGAGCACTCGACTGTTAATCGAGTTGTCACAGGTTCGAGTCCTGTTCGGGGAGCCATTATGGAGAGGTGTCCGAGTTTGGCCGAAGGAGCACGATTGGAAATCGTGTAGGCGCCACAAGCGTCTCGAGGGTTCGAATCCCTCTCTCTCCGTTGCGTTACATCTTTAAACGTTATTTTTATTTATATCATGGCCCGTTGGTCAAGGGGTTAAGACACCTCCCTTTCACGGAGGTAACATGGGTTCGAATCCCATACGGGTCATATTATGGAGGCTTAGCTCAGCTGGGAGAGCATCTGCCTTACAAGCAGAGGGTCGGGGGTTCGAACCCCTCAGCCTCCACCATAGTGCTTTTGATAAGTTTTTACTGACGCGGGGTGGAGCAGCCCGGTAGCTCGTCGGGCTCATAACCCGAAGGCCGCAGGTTCAAATCCTGCCCCCGCAACCAATTTGGAACCGTGGTGTAGTTGGCCTAACATGCCTGCCTGTCACGCAGGAGATCGCGGGTTCGAATCCCGTCGGTTCCGCCATTATTATTGGCATCAAGGTATCAGGGATTGAGAATCCTATATCTCGAAGTATAGAGTATCCACCCGATCCCGTGTTTTTGCTAATTATTAATATTGGGGATTAGCCAAGCGGTAAGGCAACGGACTTTGACTCCGTCATTCATAGGTTCGATTCCTATATCCCCAGCCATCTTCACATCACAAAGTAAGTTAAGATTTGTGTATTGAGAGCCATTAGCTCAGTTGGTAGAGCACCTGACTTTTAATCAGGGTGTCGAAGGTTCGAGTCCTTCATGGCTCACCATTTTTCTTCTAAAGTGTGCGCGTGTGGCGGAATGGCAGACGCACCAGACTTAGGATCTGGCGTTTTACGACGTGGGGGTTCAAGTCCCTTCACGCGCACCATGTTTTTGCGGACGTGGCTCAGCGGTAGAGCATCGCCTTGCCAAGGCGAGGGTCGCGGGTTCGATTCCCGTCGTCCGCTCCATATAGATTTTGCGCCCTTAGCTCAGCTGGATAGAGCGTTTGACTACGAATCAAAAGGCCGGGAGTTCGAATCTCTCAGGGCGCGCCATTTATACTTTCAGTAGAATTCTAATAACGGGATGTAGCTCAGCTTGGTAGAGCACCTGGTTTGGGACCAGGGGGTCGCATGTTCAAATCGTGTCATCCCGATTTTACACCTGTGCGGGTGTAGTTCAATGGTAGAACTTCAGCCTTCCAAGCTGATAGCGTGGGTTCGATTCCCATCACCCGCTTAATTGTTAATCGAGAGAACCCTTGTGGAGCAAGGGTTTTTTTTGTGCTTTTCACCGTATTGTGTTTTTGCCGACAGTCAGAAAGTGTAGGGAACTGATATTATTAGGGTGGCGAGCACAATATCATGAATACCAGGAAATTAAGGAGCCTACATCTATGACTGACAAAGTAATTCGGATCTTCAAAATTATCAACGCCATCCAGTCCAGTCCAGGGATTACAGCCTCGGATCTGGCGATCAGATGCGATGTGAACATAAGAACTGTCTACAGGGATTTGGAGATCATAAGCCATTTTGCGCCTGTAACGAACGAGGGTAGAGGTACTGGCTATAAGTTTATGGGTAAGTTTTTTTTGTATCCGCTGGATTTCTCCGAGCAGGAGGCAATGGCCTTTTCTCTTTTACCGTCTATCCTGAATCAGGATAAGATTCCCCCAGGCTTCCATACCGCCTATGATAAGGTCATGGGCACACATCTCAAGGAAAAATCCAAGTCTAACGCAATACTTGAGAATATTGGCGATATTATTCAAATGGGTAAACCTGCTTACCGTAAAGAAAGCCGGAACTTCCTGCAGCCGATTATCGGCGCGATTGTGGAGCAGCGGAGCATTCGGGCTATCTATCATTCCCAGTCGCGCAATGCTACTACACAGCGTGTGATTGATCCGTATTACTTGATTCCGCGGGATCAGCGGTTTTATCTGATTGGATACTGCCATCTTAAGGAGGCCATCCGGACCTTCCGAATCAGCCGTTTTCAGGAGGTGGAGGTGACGGATAAGAGCTTTGATAAAGGCGATTTTAATATTAAAAAGTATCTGAAAAATACCTGGTCCATTGACCGTGGCAATAAAAATATTAAGTTTAAGGTGCGCTTTCACCCTGAAATTGCCCGTTATATTAAAGAAGAAGAGCTCTTTGTCCATCCATGGATGAGCGATGAGCAGGATGGCAGCCTGCTGTTTGAAGTGACTGTCAACAATGAGAAGGAATTCACCAAGTGGATTCTGCAATATGGCCCAAATGCTGAAATTCTGGAACCGGCGTCGGCCAGAGAAGGGTTGAAGGGTCAGCTTACCCAGTGGATGGAGATTTACCAAAAGTGAGCAGGTACGATAAAAGCGATTCTTGAATAGGAAGACTTCACAGCAACATGCGTCAATGAGCGCAGGCCCTTCATCCCCGTCATTAACATGGCAGATGTTACTTAGAGCGTTAGGGGGAATTCAATCTTCTTTGCATTTATAATACATAGCTTATGCCAGGGAATAGGTTATTTTTTTGTAACCCGTAAATCGAGAAACTTTTACCATCTTCAATGCGTCAAATAGATAGAAAAAAATGAGGATTTTAGCATATCCAGGAGGATGAACTAGTGAAGAAGTTATGGATTTCTATTGTAGTGGGGTTGTTAGTGTTTCCGATGATATTTCAATCCCCAGCCCAGGCGGGCACACCCATCAGTATTATTATTGATGGAGTCCCATTGTCTACAGATCAGCCACCTGTAATGGTGAGTGGGCGGACGATGGTACCGTTACGTGCAATCTTTGAAGCCTTTAATGCCAACATCAAGTGGAATCAGAAGACACAAACAGTAACGGCCACTAAGGATGATACGACGGTTATATTGAAGATCGGCTCCAAGATAGCTACGATTAACGATAACTCTGTAAGTCTCGATGTACCCGGTCTAAATTTGAAGGGCAGAACAATGGTTCCGACACGGTTCGTAAGTGAAGCTATGGGTCGAGAAGTGGGATGGAACCCGAAGACCAAAGTTGTGACTATAACCACTTCGGCCCCGAACGTTGGAAATGCAGGTCCGGCTACTAGCGTAGCAGCGCAGGATGTAAGTGATTTTGGTGACGGCCGTGATCTGCAAGTTAGCTTCACTCGAGCGGCAGATGAGTCACTAGTGGATCATTACCGAATTCTGATTGTTAAAGCAGGGTATACCCTTAATCTGTCATCAGCACAAACGATAGCCTCATCTAATTATTCCGCTGTACTAGCAACAGGTTCAAATCCTACGATTAAATTGACCGCTACTTCGAGGACTGTTGACGGCGATTCCATTAAGAGTAATCAAGCGTATATTGCTTATGTCTTGACGGTTGGCAAGGGGAATAATGCCAGTACGCTTTCTAGTGGGTCTTCCCCTATTACACTAGTAAATAACACTGCAGAATTACTAAGCAATATAAAAGTAAATGATATCAGCGACTACGGTGATGGGCGAGATTTATTCGTCAGCTTCAACAAACTGTCAGATGAGACGAAAGTAAGTTCTTATCGGATATTCGTGATCAAAGCTGCTAATTATTCAACTTTTAATTTGGCGAAAGCAAACGCTGTTGCCAGTTCTGATTCCACACAAGTGAGCAAGACGGGTTCTAACATCTCCCAGATCTTGTCTTCAGGAGCCAAGGATGTGGATGGAGCTCTTGTTAAAACAGGGGTTAGTTATCGGGTGTTTGTCATGGCGATTGATAGCAGTAATGCAGCTAATAATGTGTTATCTTCTGCTTCATCTGCAATTACGCTGTCAAACGTAGGTATCACTGGCTTGAGTGTTAGCGACGTTAGCGATTATAATGATGGCCGTGATTTGCGGGTGTCATTTACTCATGCTACGGATGAAACCTATATTAGCCAATACCGAATCTTAGTAGTACCCGCATCATATTCCAGCAGCTTTAGCTTACCTGACGCGAATAATACATCGAGTGCCTACTATACAACCGTGAGCACTACAGGATCTACTACCAATCAAGTATTGAACTCGTCAGCAAGAGATGTACGCGGCAATTTGATAAAGAATGGCACTAGCTATAAAGTATATGTGTTATCTATCGGAAGCGGATCTTATTTAGGGGCTAACGTACTATCATCTGCTTCATCGGATATTATGTTGTTGAATGTTTCGAGCTTGAGTGCCGTTTCTAACTTAAGTGTTAGCGATGTTGACGACTATGGTGATGGCCGTGATTTGCGGGTGTCATTTACTCATGCCACGGATGAAACCTATATTAGCCAGTATCGGATTATGGTAGTGCCCGCGTCATATTCCAGCAGCTTCAGCTTATCTGATGCGAATAATGTATCGAGTACCTACTATACAACCGTAAGTACAACTGGATCTACTACTAATCAAGTATTGACCTCGTCAACCAGAGACGTGCGTGGCGCTTTGATAAAGGACGGAATTAACTATAAAGTGTATGTGTTATCCATCGGAAACGGGAATTATTCGGGTTCTAATGTATTGTCTGGGGAATCGCCTGTCATTACCTTGTCGGGTAAGACCCCGGTCATCTCTGTAACGAATGTAACGTATAGTGTGAACGATGGTAAAATACTGATAAGTTTCAACAAATCATCCATTGAGACGAATATCTCAGAATACCGGGTATTGGTAGTTCCTTCCAAACAGGCCTTTGGTTCGACGGATGCCTTGGGGGTGCAAGCTTCGTTCTATAAGTCGATCGCTCCTAATGGAACGAATCCTTCAATAGTGACTGCGACGAGGGATGTTAATGGAGCCTTAATTACAAAAGGGAAAAAATATAAGGTGTATATTCTTGCCGTAGCCAATAGTAGTGGTGTGCAGAATGGTGGCCTCTCAGATTCAACGGAAGAGTTTGAACTATAACTCGCTCAAGTGGAAACGGCTATGCCGTCCTCTTACAAGGTTATGCTTCCGAAGCAGCCAGCGATACTACGTATCGCTTTCAGATATCCGTTTCAGCGAGATATATGAGACTGGTTAATGGTGTGAAACATATAAATCCTTATATTTGTACAAAATGCATTGAAAAGACAATATTGGAGTAGCTTTGTAAGCCTGACCATCATTGGTCAGGCTTTTGACTTATGGAATGAAATTAAGACCCTGATTGGTATAACCAGTTTCTATAAAAAATAATCGAGCCTGTGCTGCGCTGTTCCGGAAGGAATTACGCGGCACAGGCTGTTTGTATGAAGAAGCTTGTGAGAGCCGGGTTATAAATAGGCAGACGGGCAGAATGAAATAAAGCCCGGCCTTTTCGGCCGAGGCTTATTCGTGTAATAGGGGATAGGTTACTCGCCTTGCGGTATAGTCAGTCCCAAACCTTCAGCTATACGCTGGCCCAATTCGGGGTCAGCCTTGTAAAAGTGTCCGATCTGGCGGAGCTTGATCTCTTCGTTCTCGACGGGGGTCATGGCGCCTACAATATTGCGGATCAGGCGTGCGCGTTCTTCTTCACTCAACAAACGGTAGAGGTCCCCGGGCTGAGTGTAGTGATCGTCATGATTATAGGACACACTGTCGGCCTGCCCGGTGACTTCAAACGCTGCCGGCTTGTGCGCAGGCGATTCTGTTGCTCCGCCGAAGCTGTTCGGTTCGTAGTAGACGGAACCTCCGCCGTTATTACCATGGATCATTGCGCCGTCGCGCTGGTTATTGTTCACCTCGGCGATAGGGCGGTTAATAGGCAACTGATTGTGATTCGCACCTACACGGTAGCGGTGGGCATCGCCATAGGCGAAGAGGCGGCCCTGCAGCATTTTATCAGGAGAAGCTTCAATTCCGGGGACAAAGGAGCCAGGAGAAAATGTAGCCTGCTCCACTTCCGCGAAATAATTCTCCGGATTGCGGTCCAATACCATGCGGCCTACTTCAATGAGCGGGTAATCTTTTTGCGACCATACCTTGGTTACATCGAAGGGATCAAACCGGTAGGTATCAGCATCTTCTACAGGCATAATCTGCACATGCAGTCTCCAGGCAGGGAAATCTCCCTTATCAATCGCATTGAACAAATCCTCTGTATGATAATCCGGATTCTCTCCGGCGATTTGCGCGGCCAGATTCACATCGAGATTCTTTACGCCCTGCTCTGTTTTGAAATGGTATTTGACCCATACTGCTGCACCCTCGGCATTGACCCATTTGAATGTGTGGCTCCCGAAGCCGTGCATATGGCGGAGCGTAGCGGGTATGCCGCGGTCGGACATCAGAATCGTAACTTGATGCAGCGACTCCGGTGAAAGGGACCAGAAGTCCCAGACGGCATTGGGATTCTTCAGATGGGTCTGCGGATGGCGTTTCTGGGTATGGATAAAGTCCGGGAATTTGATTGCATCACGGATGAAAAAGACAGGTGTATTATTGCCGACCAGATCGTAATTGCCTTCTTCGGTATAAAATTTCACGGCGAAGCCACGCGGATCACGAACGGTATCGGAAGACCCCAGTTCCCCGGCTACTGTCGAGAATCGGATGAACATGGGTGTGCGTTTGCCCACTTCGGACAGGAAAGCTGCTTTGGTATATTTGGACAGGTCCTGAGTGACTTCAAAATAACCATGGGCTCCGGCTCCTTTGGCATGAACCACACGTTCGGGCACACGCTCCCGGTTGAAATGCGCCAGCTTTTCCAGCAAATGTACATCCTGCAGCAGCGTAGGTCCACGGGAACCGGCTGTCATGGAGTTCTGGTTATCCCCTACAGGTGCTCCCCAGCTTGTTGTAAGTCTGTTATGGTTCTCACTCATGAATAATCTCCACCTCGTATTAAGATTTGAATTTAGAATAAGTATAAATACTATGA
>NZ_LVWH01000044.1:0-7186 GCF_001909045.1 Paenibacillus sp. P3E
AGCGAGGAAGGTTATGCCCTGGCCGTACGCCGAATGACGGAACCGGAAAGCGTATTTGGACAACTGAAGAATAACCGGGGCTTCCGGCGCTTTCTGCTTCGCGGCATGGAAAAAGTGACGCTTGAGGTCGGTTGGCTTTCGCTTGCCCATAATATGCTGAAGCAAGCCACGGTGGACCAAAAACGCAAGGCCGCGATTCTCCAATAACAGGAGAATCGCGGCCTTGCTGTCTTTTTACTGCCTCTTGAATACATATGGGCTGTTTCTTTTTTTTGAAAATCTACTTATGAGACAGCCCCTTGCCGGTTGTATGCAATGAATGGTTGAATTGTTCAATTGTTGAATTGTTGAATGGCTGCGGTTAAGCGGCTGCCGCCTAGAGTTCTTCCACTTCACGCAGCCATAGAGCGGCAGAAGCATCGCTTGGCATGCGCCAGTCGCCGCGCGGTGAGAGGCTGACCGTTCCCACCTTCGGTCCGTCCGGGAGGCAGGAGCGCTTGAACTGCTGGGTGAAAAAGCGGGTGACGAATACCCGGAGCCAGCTCAACAGCTGCTCCTTGGGATAGGTATCGCCAAAAGCATGCTGGGCTAGATAGAACATTTTGGCGGGAGAAGCGCCGGTCCGCAGCATGTAATACAGGAAGAAATCATGCACTACATAAGGCCCGAGAATATTCTCCGTGAGCTGGACAATCTCTCCTGTAGCGGATGGCGGCAGAAGCTCAGGGCTGATTCCCGTGTCGATGATGTCGTAGAGCAGCTTGTTCACGGTTTCGTCCGCCTCGTGATCGGCATACCAGGCGACGACATATTGAATGAGCGTCTTCGGAATGCCTGAATTGACGCCGTACATGGACATATGGTCTCCGTTATAAGTACACCATCCGAGGGCAAGCTCTGACAGATCCCCGGTGCCGATGACAATGCCGCCGTTCTTGTTGGCCAGATCCATCAGGATCTGGGTGCGTTCCCGGGCCTGAACATTCTCATAGGTCAGGTCGTGAACATCCTTGTCATGGCCGATATCCTCGAAGTGCTGCAGGCAGGCGTCTTTGATGTCCACTACTTTGAGCGAAGCTCCGAGCGCCTTAATAAGGCCGACGGCGTTGTCGTAGGTGCGGTTCGTCGTGCCGAAGCCTGGCATCGTAACAGCCAGTACATCGCTGGCCGGACGGCCGAGCAGCTCCATTGCCCGAACGGCGACGAGCAGCGCCAGCGTGGAGTCCAGGCCACCGGAGATGCCGATCACCGCCTGCTTGGTGCCGATGTGGCGGATGCGCTTCATCAGGCCGGAGGTCTGGATCGCAAGAATCTCCCGGCAGCGGTCGTCCCGCTGCTGGGGATTGCCGGGTACAAACGGATTCACGGCGATGCTGCGGACCAGCTTTCGTCCCGCATGATGGACGCCCGGAGCGGTATAGAACACCTCGCGGTAATTGCGTCCGCCCTTGCCGGCCCGGAAGGTTCCCATCACCGTACGGGAATACTGGATTCTCGGCACGTCGATATCGGCAATGATGATCCGGCTCTCATGGGTAAAGCGCTCGGATTCAGCGAGCATCTGCCCGTTCTCGGCGATCAGCGAGTGGCCGCCGAATACGACATCCGTAGTCGATTCGCCGGTATTGCAGCCGGCGTAGACGTAGCCTGCGATGCAGGAGGCGGACTGGCTGATGACCAACTGGCGGCGGTAGTCGGCTTTGCCTACCAGCTCATTGCTGGCTGAAGGGTTGAACAACAGCGTGGCTCCGGCCTGGGCGAGCAGGCTGCTCGGAGGAACCGGAACCCAGAGATCCTCGCAGATTTCCACACCGAAGGATAGCCCGCCGCTGCCTTCACAGGTGAAGATCAGATCATTGCCGATGGGGACAACCGCTGCACCAACCCGCAGCTCGGAGACCTCAAGCTCCTCGGCCCCGGCAAACCAGCGGGGCTCATAGAATTCACTGTAACCTGGGATGCAGGTCTTCACGACAAGTCCCAGAATTTGGCCTTGCTGCAGCACGGCAGCACAGTTGAACAATCTGCTCTTTATAGCAATAGGCAGACCGGCAATGACGATCAGATTGCGCCCCTCAGTAGCTGCGGTGATCTTCTGCAGTGCTGTAAGCGCAGCCTGCTGGAGCATCGGCTGCAGGAATAAATCCGCACAGGTATAGCCGGTAATAGACAGCTCCGGCAGCACCAGATATTCGACCTGATTCTCATCCGCCTGCCGGATGACATCTATAATTTGCGCTGCATTAAACTCGCAGTCGGCAACCCGCAATTCAGGGGAAGCGGCAGCGACTCTTGCGAATCCGAAATTCTGCATTTGTTTCACCTATCCTTTGTATGAATGACACGTACTAATAATTAATTGTACCCATGATGAGGTATGCATAACAAGTAGGAATGACCGAATGGGGCGTAGGATTGCTATTTTTCGCTATGGACACAGGAGAATCCTTTGCGGAATGGGCCGGAGAAATCACAGCATTTTATTGCAAATGAGAACGATTATCATCTATAATCACGGTATGAAAGAATGGGAGTTGATAGAGGGCCATGAATCTGAAGGACCACATTTTACTGTGGAATCACTCGTTCATAGAAATTATAGATATCCGCCGCAGTTCCTTCAGCGGCAGCGCTGCGGATGGAAGGTACAAGCTGCCGGCCAGCGCTTTTCTATATGTCATCCGCGGCAGTGGCAAGGTGCTTGTAGACGATTATATCTATGAATTCCAGAGCGCAACAATCATTCATGGCGGCAAGGGCATGGTGATAGAGATATTGCGGATAGCGGAGGCGTTGGAGTACTACTTAGTTCTATATAAATCTGTCCCAATGCTTCCTGATCGCAAAAATCTGCTTCCACTTTTGGAGCGCAGCAATCCCTTTAATCACCAGTACACCTTCGTTCCAGGCAATCCACTGACATTATTCGATAAGCTGAACACCATGTATCAGGAGTGGCAGAAGGGCGGAGCGCTTGAGCACTTACAGGTCAAAGCCCTGTTCTATCAATGGGCACACGAGCTGCTCTGGCAACTGCATGCCCAGAACCTTGAGCCGCTGAGACCAGATCCGCTCGATCTGGCCATCCGGTATATGCAGAATCACTATAGTGAGCCTTTCACACTGGAAAAGCTGGCTGAATCCGTAGGCAGCAGCCCCAGAACGTTGTCCAGACTGTACAGAGCCCGCCTTCAGACCAGTCCAGCACAATACTTAATTCGCATCCGCATGGAAAAAGCGCTGGATTTGCTATTGAACACTGAAGCCAGTCTGCATGATATTGCAATCGCTGTGGGGTATCCGGACGGATACTATTTTGGGCGGATGTTCAAGAAATTTTATGGAGCCTCACCTGTAAAATACAAAAATTCACTCCAGAATACGGAGCGTTGGCCGGAAATGTCATCCGTAGTTGCCAGATATGACATTGCCGATGATGTTTTCCTTCGTTATATTGATTATGATAATCATTATCAATATAATTCAGAAGGAGCATTATCCATGTTCAGAAATACAAAACCCTCTCTTTTACTTACCCTGTTGTTATGCTTCACCCTAGTATTAAGTGCCTGTTCTTCAGGAACAGGAAGTTCATCCGCTTCCGGCACCCATGCTCCGGTTACTTCTCCATCCGCTTCAGCAGGCGCTACTGCCGCCACGGAAAGCCCTGCTGCTGATGCGCAGACCCGCACAATTTCTACGGTAAAAGGAGATATTGAGGTCCCGGCGAATCCGCAGCGTGTAGTCGTGCTCTATCTGCTGGGCGATGTGCTGGCACTGGGCGTGAAACCCATAGGCGTATCCGACGTGTACGAAGGAGCCGCATTCGAGGCGGAGCTGAAGGATGTGCAGAAGCTGGGAAGCTGGTTCGAAGCGAGCCCTGAAGTCATTCTCTCGCTGAATCCTGATCTGATTATCGTTCCATCGGAGGATACTTATGAAGCGCTTCATGACATTGCTCCAACCGTGGTGGTACCTTTTGAGACGATGACCGCTGAAGAACGGGTCTCCTTTATTGGACAAGTGCTTGGTAAAGAGGAAGAGGGCAAGAAGCTGTTCGAAGGGTTCCACGCCAACGTAGAGGAAAGCAAGCAAAAGCTTCAGGAAGCCGGCATTCTTGACCATACCATATCGATTATGGAAGGCGGCAATGACCGCAGCATGGCCGTGGTCACACGCAAACAGTTCGGCCGCGGCTCGCAGGTGATCTATGAATACCTGGGAATGAAGGCGCCGGAAATGGTTCAGCAAAAGATCGATTCCGCCACCGGTGGAGACGGCGAACCCGTGTCCTTTGAAGTGCTCGCGAAATACAGCGGGGACTATATCTTCCGGTCTTCCTATAAAGGGATGGCAGATCTGACCCAGGATCCGATCTGGAACAGCATTCCTGCGGTCAAAGACGGCCGGCTGCTGGAGATTGATTTTGGACTTTCCTACTACAGTGATATTTATTCGCTCAATGCCCAGCTCGATTATATTGTGGAGAGCTTGCTTGCAGCCCCGAGAGTGAAATAATGAACAGGGCTAATATTTAGAATAGGGGACAGCAGAAGCCGTAAAAGACTGTTGCTGTCCCTTTTTGCTGCATTCCGATTGTCTGCCGGTGTTGGATGAATACCCGTTCAGTCCTTTTCCATAATGAGGGTATACAATGAATATAACACGTGTTATACTCTTGCCGAGGTGCTGATATGGGCAAAAAAAGAGTGACCAGCTACGATGTTGCGAAGCTGGCCGGAGTATCCCGCAGCGTAGTCTCTGCGGTACTGAATGATACGCCGGGCATCGGCGTCAGCGCGGAGACCCGCGAGAATGTGCTGGCGGCAATCCGCGAATTAAATTACCATGTGGACGCCCAGGCGCGGAGTATGAAGACGGGCCGCAGCATGAGTCTGGCTGCGTTCGGCGACACACGGCATCCGCTGTTCATGCGGCTGCTGGAGGGCATGCAGCAGGAATGTGAGGCGCATGGCTATCACATTCTGCTCTGCTCGCCGGGCCACCGGCCGGACGGCGAAGCGAGAGATGAGCTGGTGGATCTCTACCGCCAGCGGAAGATCGATGGCATCGTGACGCTGGATGATACCAGCTATCACGATGAGGAATGGGCCGCCAAGGTCAGCGAGGCGGGTGTTCCGTATGTTTCCGTGGAAGGCTATGCCGAGGCGGAAGGGGTATGCTCTGTACTGGCCGATTACAAGGGCAGTGTGGAACTGGCTCTGGAGTATTTACTGCGGCCGGGAACCCCGCAGCTGCTGGCTCCGGTGTATGCTGAGGTGTATCATAACGGCGTCCGCAGCTGGGCGGAGCGGACCCGCAGGGAAGCCTATACAAGCTGGTGTGGCGAACGGGGCATGAGCCCTTTTTGGTTCCGGCTTCCCGAGCTGAAAGGGCGGGTGGATTGGGAGGAATGGCTCCTGAAGCTGTCGGAGATCGGGAAGCCAATGCCGCCGCTGCTGGTGAACTGGTCCAGCGGAATTCCTGATTTGTACCGGGCAGCAAGTAAGCTGGGTCTGCACATCGGTGAAGAGCTGCGTGTGATGGCGGCAGACAACACAATCCAGGGCCACCGTCTGAGCCTGCCGGCCTTAAGCTGTGTGGAAATCCCCTACGTAGGCATGGGGCAAGAAGCGGTCCGCCGTGTGCTCAAGCTTATTGAAGCCGGAGATGCCCCAGAGAAGGCCGGAAAGATATGGCTGCCAGCGGTGTTAAGGGCAGGCGAAAGCGCGTAAACGGTTAGCTGTCCTTTGACAAGGGCGGCGCAGCCGTTTCCATTAAATATAACACGTGTTATAAGAGGAGGATGGGCAAATGTTTTGGACAGAGGAGAAGCTGGCTGCCCGGCTGCGGGAGCTGGAAGGATACCGTTACCGTGAGATTGCCAAGCTGAATGATTGGCTGGCGGTGGAGGATAAAGATGGGGCGAATGGGATGTACCCGCCACAACTTGAAGGAGATAGCAAACTTCAACACGGGGATTACTGGACCGGACGGGATGTGTACATCTGGCTTCAGCGGGCAGTGGAAGTGCCTGCAGGGTGGAGTGGGAAACGCGTGGTCGGAATTTTTGACTTCGGCCGGACCGGAGGGGGCAACAATAGCGGCTTCGAGTCGCTGCTATATATTGACGGCAAGCCTTATCAGGGCGTGGATTCCAACCACCAGGAGGTCTTTCTGGAGAAGAATGCCGCAGGGCAGACGCTGGACTTCACTTTCCGCTTATGGTCGGGACTGGAAGGCGGAGGACGTCCGGTTCCCCAGGAGCACCGGATCGTGCGCGCAGAGCTGGCTTGGCTGGATGAGGCAGCTGATAATTTGTATTATACCGGCCGCGCGGCCCTCTCCACATACAAGCAGCTTGCGGATAATCAGCCGGAGAAGCAGGAACTGCTGATGGTGCTTAACCGGGCATTCAACAAGCTGGATTGGTCCAAACCGGGCAGCGCAGACTTTTACATTTCCGTCCAGGAGGCGGAGTCCCTTCTTCTGGAGCAGCTGGCACTGATTGAGCATAAGCATCCTGTAACCGTAACCGCAATCGGCCACACCCATATCGATGTGGCGTGGTTGTGGCGGCTGACCCATACCCGGGAAAAGACGGCACGTTCCTTCTCCACCGTACTCCGGCTGATGAAAGAGTACCCGGAATATATATTTTTGCAGACCCAGCCTCAGCTATATGCTTACATCAAGGAGGATTACCCGGAGATCTATGCGGAAATCCGCAAGCGGGTTGAAGAAGGGCGCTGGGAAGCCGGTGGCGCAATGTGGCTGGAGGCGGATTGTAACCTGACCAGCGGGGAGTCACTGGTGCGTCAGATTCTGTACGGGACGAAGTTTTTCCGGGAGGAATTTGGTGTGGACTGCAAATATTTGTGGCTGCCGGATGTCTTTGGCTATAGCTGGGCGCTGCCGCAGATTTTGCGGAAATCGGGAATTGATACATTCATGACCACCAAAATCAGCTGGAGCCAATATAACCGGATGCCCCATGATACGTTTCACTGGAGAGGCATTGACGGCAGTGAAGTGCTCACTCATTTCATTACCACACCTGAAGGGCCAGACTCCGGCGCCTGGTATTACACTTATAACGGGCTGATTGAACCTTTTTCCGTTCAGGGGATCTGGGATCAGTACCGGGACAAGAATCTGAACCGCGAATTGCTGCTCTCTTATGGAT
>NZ_LVWH01000045.1:0-7077 GCF_001909045.1 Paenibacillus sp. P3E
ATTTAATGGTTGTAATTTTGTAGAATAAAAATTAAATGCAGTGGAACTATGATTAAAAAAGTTGGATAATAAACTATAACTGTTTGGATTGGTTTCCTACAGATCACATATCAAGGAGAAAAAATATGCTGAATAAATTTGAGGGCTTATCCTCACCTAAAGCAAAAAATTTGAAGCTGCTATATAGCTTAGTACGTAGATTGGGTCCTGTTACCATTAATACATTAACTGAACATACTGGGTTTAAACATGTTACTTGTGGTCGTTTACTGGAAGAGCTCGTTGAGGAAGGTCTTATCTATGATAGTGGGATTGGAAAATCAAGTGGTGGACGTAAACCATTAGCCTATATTATTAAGCCAGATTCGTACTATTTAGTTGGTGTAGAACTAACAAGTCTATTTACTACGATCTTACTCCTTGATTTAAAGCTTAATATCATAAGCGTTGAAAAATTAAAAATGACCTCTGAATGCACTGGAGAATTCACATTAAACTATATTGCAGCATGCGTTGATCAATTATTAGCTCAGAATCACATTCCTAAAGTAAATTTGTTAGGTATCGGTATTGGTGTTCTCGATTCGTTCAACCCCGATATAGGTGTTATTTCACACCCTCAGCACTTTCCTGCAGGTGGATGGGATCTGAATATTGTCAATTCCTTAAAAGCCAAAACGGATATACCTGTATTTTTAGAAAACGGGACTAACTTAGCTGCTCTTGCTGAATATCGTATGAACTATTGGAAAGAGACAGACAATTTGGTTTTTGTATCTAGTGATATTGGAATTAGGTGCGGGATGATCTCACAAGGAAGATTAATCAGTAGTAAACGTGAGGTGGAGGATACCTTTGGACATATCATTATTGATATCCACGGTCGGCGTTGCTCATGTGGTTCATACGGATGTCTTCAAGCTTACAGTAGTTTGCCAGCTATTCGTGAGGAAATCATCCGACTTATAAAACGCGGAAAATCTTCCATGCTGTCATATGAAGTTAATGATGTTGAGGACATTGATTTATTTCATATTTTACACGCTTTAGAACAAAACGATGATCTCTGTTTAGCTGTGGTAGAAGATGCTGCCTATTATTTTGGGATTGGCCTTAGTAACTTGATTTTTTTATTACATCCTGAAATTGTAGTTTTCGGAGGCACACTAGTGCCGAAACCGCGTTTTTTTGATGTCGCTGCTAAAACTGCACAGGACCGTATAAGTTCTCATCCAAATACTAAAGTCGAAATAATTAAATCAACAGCAGCCTACAACATTGTGGCTCAGGGGGCTGGTTGTATGGTGTTGGATTATTTCACTGAAGAAGTACCTGTATAAATAAGGATTCAAGTTCCAAATCAGGTGAGAAAACACCTTGCAAATGTTAAGCAACCAGCCACCGAAGTTCGGCGTCAGTAAATTCCTTAATAATGACTATCTCATTCCGAGTAATGGTGATTTTGGCCCTAAAGTCTCGTGAACGTAATGTAATCAACTTGAACAGGCTCTGCGGATTCGAGCCGAAATGCTCGGTTGATCTGTCCCCTGTGATATTGTCCATGTAGGAGGACCTGCGACAGGATGTCCCGGACGGACGTTCGGAACGGAAGTCCGCTCTGGTTCTTATAGTCGATCATCCCGTCCAAATCGGATTCCTCGAGCCCCTCGATATAGACGCGATACCGCTCTGCGTTTTCTTCGAACATCGTCCGGATCGCCGTCAGGTCTGCAGCTTCCTCCCACAACGAATATTGCGGGCTGCCCTTGCCCTGCAATCGGGACAGCCAGACTTGTTCCGCGACCGCGATATGCCGAACCAGCATCAGCAGGTCCTTGTTCTTCGTCTCATTCTTCTCGAGCGCGTCCAGGATGCGTCCGTCCGCCCAGTACAGGTGATCCATCATGCACTTGATTGTCTTCATTTCAGTTTCCTCCTCTTCATCTCATCGATTACTTGAAATTACTTGAACCTACTGTTTCCGGTAACAGCTTCTCCAGTTTTGGAAAGTCTCTAGGCCCACTAAGAAATTTATATCATATTTACAACCTTGCTTTAATAAGTTTAGTTGGAAATTGTTTTACAAAATCTGTGAGGAGGACTAGGGTTTGGAATTTGATGAGGACAAGGCAGTCCCTCATATTTAGGACACATGTTAACCCCTTAAATGTACGCTAAAAGATATTTGTTTAGAAAATCACACCATATTTTTATAGGAGGATTACCTATGAACTTAAATGAAAATTCTTCAAATTCAGCAGAAGGTGCACAGTCACAAACGATGAACGGCCACAGTCCTTTATTCGATCGTTTAAGCACAGAAGGAAAACCTTACTGGGACTATATTACAAAATATTCCCCCTGTTATTTATGAAGATATTAATAAGGATTTTGCTGGTGGGATAGCGGATTTAATTGCGAAATTTAATGCAGATGGGAACTGGAACATGGCTGATCAATGGGAAACAATAGGAGTAGTCCCTCAAGTCCCATATGTATATGCTTCTGTTCAAGAAACGAAGACACATCTCTTTTTAGGCTATTATTTTTATCATGCTCGTGATGATGGTCCTTTTCCCGTCGAACAACACGAAAATGACTTAGAAGGAATGATGATTGCAGTTCGAAAAGATGGAAACCACGGTGTTCTTGTGGCAATGGAAACAATTAGTCATTCAGACTACCTACGGTATCGTTTAAAAGACTCTAATGTGCAGCCAGGATACGGTGGAATTGAAAGTACTTCAGTTCGATACTCTGAAGTAACCCATCCAGAGGTATTTATAAGTTCAAATGGTCTTGGTGATAACCATGGGCATGGTGTGAGAGCTTATACTAGTAACGAAGATGTTGGCGATGATGGGATTGTCTATAAATTTGGAGAGCCTTCTTATACTGGACAGCCTAATCAATTTTCACCAAAATGGAAACACACTTATAATTATGGAATCCTGCCAATAGATGAATTATGGGAGAGGAAATTTCAATATAACAACACGCCTTTTCAATCGTTTGGTGTTTTTCCAAATACGCACACAAGCAACAACAATGCAAATGCCCCTTGGAACTGGTCTGATAAAGACCAAGATGGAACGCTAGGAAAGGGAGTTTTTTTCACTGATCCAGCTTATTTATTTGATATTGACTTTAATGGATTAGGGACATTCTCGCATGAATATGTATACAATCTTTATTGGACACATAAAGTAACACTCAAGTCTGTCACCCCTAAAGTTTATAAGGACCCTAGCAATAATCTACCTGATATATATATTAGTATGGACACATATCCATTAAGTGAAAAGAGATATATAAGTGAAAGAGTGTGGATGAAAGCGGATGCTACTTTAAATATACCGCACCCCGTCATTTTTGGGGGTGACCAAAAAACCGCTGATACTACTTTTTCAGAGCGTACGAGTACACTTCATATCGCAGTGTCTAATAGGAATCCTCGATTGTGGTTGGAAGTAAAGGATTATGACTCATCATCGTCAGACGCGGATGATGATATGGGATCTGTTGTAATTCCCTTAGATACAGGGAATATTGCAGGAAAAGCCGATTTATCAGAAGCGATAATTGATTATGAAGTGATATCAAACCCGAGTTTTCCATTAGCGCAACAGGGGGTCTATATTTACAAAGATTCTAACTTTTCAGGGACCTCTATGCAATTGACAGGTAATGTTACGAACTTTAAAGATATTGGTATGAATGATGCAGTGAGTTCTATTAAGATTGTTGGACCTTATGATGTTGTAGGTTACTCAGATGCGGACTTTAAAGGACGTTCCTCAACATTAGTAACAAATGATAATCTAAGTACTACCGATCTTAAAAATGATGCCATGTCTTCAATTCGAATTACTCGAAGAACTATCTAGAATAACCTCAACTCGATGGCTGAAGCGGCAAGTTTATAAAAAAAACGACTATCCTAACAAATGGATGGTCGTTTCCTTTATCCAAATCAAGAAATTTCACCGTCTCTTATATGTTCCCAATTGATGTTGTGAAAATATCTGAACGGAGTTTTTATTTTTTAGCCAAGTGTTTCCTTTCACAATGAAAATATAGACGGCGATGACAAAATAAATTGTACTCAAAATCCAGTCCATTAAGGACACTACATCATGCTTATATACGAAGTTAATATACCAGATCCCAATTGGTAAATGTACAAATATTGCCGTAAACATTCCTGGATTGTAAATCTTTTTTGCTTTTATATTTAGGACAATACCATGAAAAATGATCTGGAAAAAACCCATTAAAACAGGAGCCATCCCCAGCCATACTACTGAGGGGAAAAATACAGGGAGCAAGTAAAACAGATAGGCGATGCCCACATTAATTATCATTGCTGACTGTTGGTTTAACGGGTATCTCTCAGGTGATTCACTTTTGAACAGAACCGTGTTGAATACGCCTGGAAAGTAACCCGGCCAACGATATTCCTCAAACTGATGAAGAAGGATAGCCACGAAGCTTAACCATAAAATACTATTAATCCGCGGAACCGTTCCCCAATTCATCGAAACAAAAATGCATACGAGAATTCCAATGAAGAGCCCTAAATCCTGCCAATATTTTCTTAATAAATTCATTTGATTCACCTCAATCCTAGTTTTTCACTGCAAGTATCTATCAAAAAGCAAGTCAATTTGTTTCTCTATAGGTGCAATCTTCACGGAAGCCCCTGTTTCTAGAATAGGACTCATAAGCGCCGGAAGAAAAAGCGCTCCAAAAATCTGCATCGTCATTGTCATCAGGTGCTCTGGCTGTTGTTCATTAGTTAACTCTTTTAACGTACTCTGGATCTTAGGAAATCCCAATAAGTTTAAAAATGACCCATATTCATGTTGCGATGAGAAAACAGTCTTACCCATTAGGATGATTCTAGAGAGCAATTCGGGATACTGACGGATGACTTGCAAATAATCTAGTAAGAATTGCTTCAATCTAGCTCGTGGTGATAGAGAAAAATCAGAAAGTACAGCAAAGGTATGCTGAAAGCTGTTCAATATCAGCTTAACGGACTCGTTCATTAAGTTATCTTTGGAACCAAAGTAATAGTTAACTAGGGCGACATTCGTACCCGAGGCTTCTGCGATTTTTTTTATGGTGATACTTTCAAAGCCTTCTTGTTTGGTTAGCTCCAGTGTGGCGCGCATAATCTTCTCTTTTGTTTCCAATTTTTTATCTGTTTCCATGTGTAACCTCCAAGTATGTGAGTTTGAATTGAACGATCCGCTTAATTTAAATGTCATTTAAAATGTTATTTAAACTTAGTATAGCAATTATTTTTCTTTTTGCAAGCTTGATTCTGACAAGGATAAATGGTGAGGCTCGTGATAGCGGAAACCTTTACACAACCTGTTCTTAACGTTCTAAATAACATCTCAGCCGAATGAACTCCATACCGGAATAGCCCAGGTTGGGTAGGTTGTGGCAAGGAAATAACACTGCTCGAGAAAGAATACACCTCCTTGTCTGTATCTGCGCAAAACAAAAAATCCGCACACAGCGCGGATTTCAATGAGTATATATTCGCTAGTAAGAAGGTGTTTTGTTCTGATTAAACGTTTCCCTTCATTTTTTCAACATTTCTATTTAGCTGTACTAATATTTTCCTTAGCACGGTAAGCTCTGTATCACTAATATCAGTTAATAGTTCCTCCGCAAAATGCTCTTTCTCCTTTTGTGAAGTTTCGATTAATCCTCTTCCGCGATCCGTTAATTTAACCAGAATGATACGGTTGTCCCCATCTTTTTTTCTTCTTGATACGATCCCGTTATCTTCAAGCTGTTTGAGATGTCTAGCGACAGCTGCCTTGTCAAGGGTCACTTTTTTCTGTAAGGCACTCTGACTGATTTCGGTTTCTTGATATATTAATGCGAGTATTTCAAAGCGAGATTGGCTGATACTGATGTAAGCATCGAATGTAGTGTTTATGGCATTGTTTACACCATACATTTGGTATAACAGCGTGGCTTTCTGTGACCAATCTTTGCTCAAAACCATCCCATCTTTCTTAATCGGATTTTATTACTACAGGCTTGCAAATGTAATAGACAATATACAACGTAATTTCTTTACAAGCAAGTCTGCCTAGAGCCATAACGATCCCTCTTCGTGCATATGGAAGTGATATCATCCAAAACTAAAAGCCCTCTCTCCGGTGGAGAAAGGGCTATCCTAGAAGTTGAAGTCGTTCAGAATGTATAAGTGAATCTTATTATTCAATCAGTATACTGCTAGCGTGCCGTCGTAATTAATGACCTCTCCATTGTGATTTTTATCATCCAAAACAAAGGAAAGAATAAATTCTGCAGCTTGAGCAGTTGTTTTCACGAAATCTCCTGTCATATTACCATTTAAATCTGTTGAAACCGCCCCAGGCATCACTGAAAAAATCTCTACAGGTATATTCTCCTTCTCAAAGCTCATTCCCCAAGACTTTGTCATGACATTTAAAGGAGCCTTAGATGTTTGATAGGCAAATGCATTGAAGTAAGGTAACGGCTCAATAGGTATACTGATATTTTGAATAGTGCCTCTATTGGCAATCAATAAGGGGAGCAAGCCTTTTGAAAGTGCAAAAGGACCGATAAAATTAACTTGATGAGTTACCTGCAGTTCTTCAACCGCAAATTCCCATCCAAGTTTATGCATATCGCCTGGAATACCGGCATTGTTCACCAAAAGCGTCAACTCAGGGAAATTCTGCTTAATAATTGTCACTGCAATATCAATACTCTGTGGGTCAGCAACGTCCAACAAAACCAAATGTGCATCACCAAATGCTTGGAGGGCAGTTACTGCTGTTTCGCCCCGCTCCTGATCGCGTGCCCCAACTAAAACACGATACCCCGCTTCTAACAATTGCTTTGCAATCTCGAATCCAATCCCTTTATTCGCACCAGTTACTAATGCTGTCTTTGTCATCTGTTATTCTCCTTTTTCTACGGGCAATCTTATGTTCATTACTCCGTAAACTGTATCCCATACTTCCTGTTATCTGAAACATAATTGTTGATAGATCAACGGTTGATCTATCAACAGTTTATGAT
>NZ_LVWH01000046.1:0-6807 GCF_001909045.1 Paenibacillus sp. P3E
CTGGATATATGTACTATTTAGAGCACCACTTAACAATTTGCCCTCTCCCTTTCTCATATATTTTTATGAGTTGGTTTAATTCAAAAATTCGCTGAACTATATCTTCTGTAAAAAATTCTAATATGGTCCTGGAAACTTTCTTTGTATGCCGTCATCATAAAGCCCCCCTAATCTATAAAATAATAAAAGCAACTCGTCCGCAGACGAGTTGCATAATAAACGTTCCTTTTGTAGCGGATGCTTCTTGTAATGTGCACTCACCGCTTCGCCTTATAAAACTCATGATACAGCTTCATCAGCGCCCTTTTCTCTATTCTCGAAACATAACTCCGCGAGATCCCCAGTTCCTTCGCAATCTCCCGCTGCGTCCGCTCTTCCCCGCCCGTATCCAGCCCAAACCGCCCAACCACAACTTCCTTCTCCCGGTCATTCAGAATGTCCAGGTTGCGGTAAATCTTACTCTTCTCGATCTTCAGATCCACTTCCTTCACAATATCATCTGCGTCGAAGCCGAGGATATCGATCAGCGTGATCTCATTGCCTTCCTTGTCCGTCCCTATGGGGTCATGCAGGGATACATCCTTTTTGGTCTTTTTAAGCGATCTCAAATGCATCAGGATTTCGTTTTCAATACAGCGGGCAGCAAAAGTAGCCAGCTTCGTACCTTTGTTAGGGCGATAGCTCTCAATGGCCTTGATCAGCCCAATGGTGCCGATGGAGATGAGGTCCTCCATATCTTCCCCTGTGTTGTCGAATTTTTTGAGGTTGTCGACACGATGCGATGTAAAAAAAACAAACCAATTACGATTGTTCCCAATTCAATTTAGTTTGTTTTTATATTCAAATACGCGATCAAAACCAGCCTTGGACCGCTTAATCAACTGCTCCGGCGTTTCCACCGGCGCATGCAGAGTAAGTATTTCTTGTGATACGACGCCATCATAACCGATATGCTGCAAAGCTTGCACAAATCCGGCTAAATCAATCACCCCTTCTCCGGGATACAGCCGATCGTTATCCAGCACCTTTTCCACCGGCACCTTTCGTGCATCGTTGATATGCACATGAACAATTTGACAGGCCTGCAGCCGTTTGATATCCGCAATGGTCCCACCGTTTGTATACCAATGATAAGCGTCCAGCAGCAAACCGACATTCGGTTCCCCGATGGCATCAATCCAGTCCAGCGTCTCTTCCATCGTCCAAATAAATGGATATTTCCAGAATGTCCGCAAATGATACGGGCCGACGAATTCAAGTCCAAACCGCAGACCGTAAACGCCGAGAATCTGGGCGCATAGCTTCAGCCGCCGGGTGGCAAGCGCCATGAAATGCGCTGGCTTCATATCTGTTGACGGTAAAATGTAAGTGCAGCAGCATGTGCAGCCAAGGGCTCTTGCCGCTGCAGCTTCTTCTATCAAGGCAGACAGGCCATCCCGGAATTCATCGTCACTCGCCCGCCATTCTACTGGTAATCCAATAGAGCCAATAATAACGCCATGCTTGGCTAGCTTCTCTCTTGCCCCCGCTGTTCCGAGCCGGTCGATCAGCTCTTTGGCACTGAAATCCACCGCCTGAAATCCGGCTTCAGATGCCAATTCGATCATACGCTCCGGACTTTCAACTGCCCCAATCCCCTCCCGTGTCAACCCTCTTAACATTGTCGAATCCTCCCTAAAGTTGTGGTAATTTCCGAACGCCCACACCTTTGAACTGATTTACTATATTAACCTCAAAAACGAACATTTAAAAGGGATACCCTGTTACTCGTTAAAATAAACCGCTTTACCTGTACGTGCCGATTCGTAGATTGCTTCCAAAATTAATGAAACTGCATATGCCTGCTCAGGTTTTACGAGCGGTTCCTTGTCCTGATCAATGGCCTCAATCCACTTTCTCATCTCCAGGTCAGGCGCGCTTTCCTCTTTACCGTCATAGAAAGCCACTCCGCCCGCTCCAAGCTCAATCTGGTTCGTATACATACGGCCAAATTGTTCACCATTAATGCGCAAGCCATTTTTCATGTCTGCGCCTGCTTCCGTTCCGCTTAAGCTGCATTTGGCCTCATCCACTTCCAGCGAGTTAAGCGCCCAGCTGGATTCCAGCATGATTGTCGCGCCATTCTCCATAACAATCATTCCAAAGGCCGAATCCTCAACTTTAAATTTCTCAGGGTCCCAAGGTCCCCATGCGTTGGCGGCATTTTCCCGTTGCGACAGCTCATGATATTTAGTACCCAAGACGACCTTTGGCTTATAATTGTCCATCATCCATAAGGTCAGATCAAGCGCATGGGTGCCGATATCAATCAAAGGCCCTCCTCCCTGCTTTTCCTCATCCAGAAAAACACCCCAGGTCGGTACAGCTCTTCTTCTGATCGCATGAGCCTTAGCATAATAAATGTGACCCAGTTGTCCTTCCTCGCAGAGCTTCTTCAAATACAAGCTGTCTTCTCTAAAGCGGTTGTTGTAGCCAACCGTTAATTTCTTTCCGGTTCTCTCAGCTGCTTCTACCATTCTTTTGGCATCTGCTGCTGTTTTAGCCATTGGCTTCTCACACATTACATGCTTGCCGGCTTCTAAAGCGGCGATGGAAATTTCCGCATGTGATTCGTTCGGTGTCAATACATGAATAACATCTATTGTACCGTCCTCTAATAAGGCTGTGTAATCTGTATAGACTCTGGCGTTTTTGCCTCCATATTGCTTGGCAGCCTGTTCAGCCCGCTCTTCCACAATATCGCAGAACGCAACGATTTCGATGTTCTTCAACTTACTTAAGCTTGGAAAATGTTTACCGTTCGCGATTCCGCCACACCCGATTATTCCAATACGATAGCTTTTAGTCATCCTTATCATCCTCACTTTATAGAGTTTTCTTTGCGATATACAGCGGGGGTCATGCCGAGGCGCTTGCGAAAAACATTATGCAGATAGGTCGCATTGGCAAATCCTTCTGATTGAGCAATATGTTCAATAGAGAGAACGCTTTCAGATAGCTTGTGACAGACTCCTTGCAAACGTATATCCTCGAGAATTCTGCTAAACGTTTGTTCAGGGTTAACCTTTTTAAAAACCCTTTGCAACTGCCTGGAGCTGATATTCAGTTTTTCAGCAACAGTGTCCAGGGTTACTCCGCTTGAAATATTAGCCTTCATGTATTGAATGGCAAAATGGTACCTGTAGTTCAACATATCCCGTACTGGAGCTTCTGTAACTATTCCGCCCAGATCATACGCTCTTACGGCCTTCAACAGAATACTGATTACCTGATGCTTGATGGAGGTATAATATCCGGACAGCTTCCCGTCATACGCTTCATAGGCTTCAAGAAAGCAATCCATGGCATGATAACGATCCCGGATAGGAAAAAGGGGCAAATGCCGCAGCTTCCCGACACATTCTTCAGCTTCCGCTACCTCCCATGGGTCCGCTCCATCTCTAGGTTTCTCTTTGATATCAATATGCAGGCAAAATTCATCCATCGCCTCTTCGCAGTTCGCTTCCTGATAATGCATAACACCTGGTCCGGTTAAGTAAAGCATCCCCTCTGCTAATGCATACTCCTGCTTACCCAAGATTACCTTTCCCTTACCTTTGGGGATGAAATGAAATTCAAACTCGGCGTGATTATGGAAATCAATGATTTTCCCAGGCGGAAAGGATGTTAAGTGAAACCTGAGCACTGTAATTTCATAATGTCCCCATAGAATCGAGATATCAAGCCTTTCCAGAATATCCGGTTTTTGAGACATCATTTGGTAGATCAAATCTTTACCTCAGACAAAGCAACCACACGTCCTTCTTTAGCCGAGCGGTTAGCGGACTCCATTAAGGCAGTAAGTTCAACAGCTACCCGGATATTCTCATCAGCGCGTGTATCATGTTGAACATGGCCCACCCACTGCTGAAAAGCGCTCTCCCTATTGTCTTTCAGAGCTATTTCCGTCCAGTTGCCAGAGATTCCGTTACCTAAATTGGTCTTAAGCAGCAATTTTTCTTCCGGTGTTCCAAATAAAAGAGACCCTTCGGTTCCATGGACCTCGATCGTAAACGGGGAATGACTGTTCACAAACCCGGCTTCTACAACTCCGATCGCACCTGATTTCGTAAAAAGTGTCACAACAGCATTATCTTCTACTTCTTTGCCTGTGATGTAGCCGAAATTCGCATTCACCCCGGTAACTTCTTCGCTCAAAAATAGCCGGGATAAATACATAGGGTGGCAGCCCAAGTCAATTAGCGCGCCTCCTGCGCATTGCTCCAAACTATAGAAATGATCAGGCAACCAGTCCGCAAGCGCCCCATTATGTGATAAACGGACCCGGACATATGTGATCTCACCGAGCAAGCCTTGACTTATCAGTTCTTGAATGGATAGGGTATATCCATCGTTTAACCGTGGCAATGAAACCGTTAATTTCAGCTGTCTTGCTTCAATCGCCGAAATGATATCATTAACTTCCTTTACCGTTGGAGCAATCACCTTCTCGGTGAATATATGTTTTCCCGCCCCGGCAGCAGCCACCAGTACTTCTGTGTGCCTATTGGTTGGCGCATCCACAATTACGGCATCCACATTTTTTTGCGCAAGCATATCATTTAATGAAGTGAAAAAGGGAACTCCCAAAGATTCAGCCGCTTTCTTCCCACGCTCTGCATCTTCATCCCATACTGCTGCAATAAAAGTATCCTCATGCTCTTGTGCTTGTTTCACATAGTCCCAGGCATGGACATGCCAAAAGCTAATTACTCCTATCCCAATGCTCATCAGCCTTACCCTCCAATATATATAATCATGACATCTATTTATAAAGTATCATGATCGCAACTATTTTTTAATAGAGAATAACGACAATCAATATATAATATTACGACATTTGTTATTTCACAATTATTACTCATTCGAGAGCATCGTGCTTCGTCTTAGATAGTGTCCTTCCTTCTCCAACCTTTTAGCTTAACACCTTAGGGTTCGGTGCATAGTTAATCAAGAAAAGCCGAGCTCCTGCTGCTCGACTCTTCAAAAAGTATAACTGAAATCTTAATTTGCGCCATGTCATCTTAGGGATATCCATTGGTTCTTATCATTTTTTTCGTAAAGATGTAGCAATGGGATATGTAGATCATACACCTCTTTGTATGTCATTTTAATGCCCCTTAAATGGTATTTTCCTATCATATCCCCTTGACCTGATCCATCAAAAACCAAAAAGCAACTCATCCGCAGACAAGTCGCTTTCTATTGGCTCTATTATTAACGAATACCGCCTTAATTTTAAGCTTACCGCTTCGCCTTATAAAACTCATGATACAGCTTCATGAGCGCCCTTTTCTCAATCCGCGACACATAGCTCCGCGAGATCCCCAGCTCCTTCGCAATCTCCCGCTGCGTCCGCTCTTCCCCGCCGGTATCGAGACCAAAGCGGCCAACCACCACTTCCTTCTCCCGGTCATCCAGAATATCCAGATTACGATAAATCTTGCTCTTCTCAATCTTCAGATCTACTTCCTTCACAATATCATCTGCATCGGAACCAAGGATATCGATCAGCGTGATCTCATTGCCTTCCTTGTCCGTCCCGATCGGATCATGCAGGGATACATCCTTTTTGGTCTTTTTAAGCGATCTCAAATGCATGAGGATTTCGTTCTCTATACAGCGGGCCGCAAAAGTAGCCAGCTTCGTACCTTTGTTAGGGCGGTAGCTCTCAATGGCCTTGATCAGCCCGATGGTGCCGATGGAGATGAGATCCTCCATGTCTTCACCCGTATTGTCGAATTTTTTGAGGTTGTGGACACGATGCGATGTCAATATTGATCGTTGCTACACTTCAAAAGCTCCTGAAAGATATCCTTCGGGACTTTTTTGTTACGAATTTTTCATTTATAGGCATGCAGTTCCTATATTACTAATCATCACTAATTATGATTTAGCGCAAGAGCAATTAAGGAGAAATGTTGCTTAATTTAATGGTTCTTACCCTCATTATCCAGTTGTGTCCTACCCACGTGTATTCTTTAACTACGAATGGGGAAGGTCGGTAAATTCATTTATGTATCTCTTCAGTAATTGGCCGTGGGATTAACCATCATTACCAATAGCATCATTTTGAGTACCTTTGTCTACGGCTCAGAAACCGATTAAAGTGAATTATTTCCTCCGAGATCGGATATGGCATAGTGGAACGAAGGTAGTATTTGCATTTTAACTGTTACGCAATACTTCACTTTTTGTTTTTAACCCAATTTGCTAATATCGTTTCATCGGTATTTTCATCATTTTTATTTTCCGAAAAACAGAAACTTATATTTTTTTCGTCTTTTAATTTTGAATACAAAAATGGTCGTAAGATTCTAGTCTTATTATCATTATAAATACTTCTTTGAGCTAATTCTCCGTCCGACTTATACCCATTTCTCCTAACTTGATAACAATACATTTTATTAGGATTTTCCGAATCACTTTTACTCAAAGAAGCAACAAGTATTCTCAATTTCTCTTCACTCTTATCCTCAATCACTTCTTTAGGAATGAACTTCGAAAAATATTCCTTAAATTGTTGAAGTATATCTCCCAAATTTTCATTGTATTCTATATTAAAATATTCTCTAAGAGTTTTTGTAGCAACAAATAACGAATTTGAATTCGCTTCTAGCTCCAAACTACTATTCAAATCAGACTGTCTTAAAAATTCTAATTTTACAAGTGCGTATGTGTCTTTCTTTTTTTCATTTTCCACAAATAACTTAACTAATACGATAAAATCTTCATTGTTATAGCTAAATATAAAAGAGTCAATTACCC
>NZ_LVWH01000047.1:0-6706 GCF_001909045.1 Paenibacillus sp. P3E
CCACTGTACCAGTTGCTCCAGACCTGTTCGTGTATTGGAGAATACACAATCTTTCCCCAGTTCAATTCCCCGAAAGTCAATGGCTCGGGCCACATGGGTTTCCTTAGCGATGTCTGCGCCTACGACAAGGGTCTTGTCGGAAATTCTCATAATCCGTTGATTCTGTTTCTTCGATTGTTTATACTTCATGTTGAGTGCCTCCTGCGCTGGAATTTGTTCTCTGGACGGAACGTTTCCCAGTATACAGCTGGCGCTTTTTTCATTCAAACCTCAAATTAATTCATTACAGGAATGGCTCCATTACCTAATATAATCATGTAATTCTGCAAAGTGGTTAGGCTCCTTAAACCATGTACTAGTGAAAGCTCCACTCAACATAAAGCAAATAGAGCATTTAGTAAGATATATAAACATTTTCAGAAGACCAATGAATACATAAAAGTTGGTGGGTTTTATTCATAATCCTCAAAAAGACTGATTAAAGGTCTAAGAAGGGGCTGGGGATTTTGTGTTGGGTTTACGGATAAGAGGAATATTTGAGGGTAACGTTAGGTGAAATGACCCAAACCCTGAAGGGAGAAGAAGATGTCTCAATTTCCTATATTAGAAACAGAAAGATTAATACTCAGACAACTTAAACAAGACGATGCCAGGGAAGTTTTTCAATATTTCTCTTTGGATGAGGTTACGAAGTTTTATGATTTGGAGAGTTTTACTACTATTAATCAAGCAGAAGCATTAATTTGGCGCTGGAATCAAAAGTTCGAAGAAAATCAAGGCTTTCGCTGGGGGATAACTTTGAAGTCAGATCACAGAGTCATTGGAACCTGTGGATTTCATGGTTGGATGAAAAAACATTCTAAAGCTGAAATTGGATATGAACTCACTCCTGAATATTGGCGCAAAGGTATTATGACCGAGGCGAATCAAAAGATCATTGAATTCGGATTTAACGAACTTAGATTGAACAGAATCGAAGCATTTGTAGAGCCGGAGAATGTGAGTTCAAGGAAGGTCCTTGAGAAAATCGGTTTAGGTGAAGAAGGGGTATTGAAGGAACATTACTTTTGGAGAAACCGATTTGTGGATGTGGTGATATATGCCTTGCTTAAGAAAGACTATAACGCGCAATAATTAGTGTACTCAATCAAAGAAGTGATGAATTCACCTACGTGCCGCCTTTGGAGATCCCGCATTTATACAATTAGTCGCGGAAGGTCATCTTGCTCATTATAAGAAAGAAATTGAGTTTCTTGTAGAACATTTCGATGTTTGAATGTACAAAAGGGAGGATGTATATGTTAGTTCCACAATTATATTTAAATGGTGCGTGTTGCGAAGCTCTTGAATTGTATAAAGCAGCTTTTAATACTGAAACAGATTCGATAATGTTTGATTCTCAAAAGGAGCCAGAGAAATACGTTATTCATGCTGAGATTCATGTTCTTGGAACAAGATTAATGCTTAGTGACGCTGGTGGCACTAGAGAATCATCGGCAGATGCTACTATGGAAATTGTTGCTATTTTTGATAACGATGAAGAGTTAAGAAAGGCATATCAAATTCTGCAGGATGAAAGCAAGACGATCACTCCATTAGGTCCAACCTTTTATAGTCCATGTATTGTTCAGTTTGTCGACAAATTCGGTGTTAGATGGTGTTTTATGGTGTGAAGTAAGAATGAAAATGTTACTTGGAAAAATAATATAGATATGCCGCTGACATTCGATAACAATGCATTCACGCTGTTGGCGAGCGAGTGGTCCTTTGATCCAACCGAAGTCCCAGAAGGTAAGTCGGAGAAGTAGATGCCGGGACATACCCAATCACCTAACTGCACCGTCCTAAAGGGATTAAGGTGAAAGGACATGGTGAACACGGAAACGTTTATAAGAAAGTACTGCTAGCACAAGGAATGTAAGTAAGGGTTATATTTAGAGGTGCTGTCCCAAAGCCATTTCATGGCATATGGGAAAGCCCTTTTTTATTTTGTCTGCTAAAGGTTTCTGTTCATTGAATTACCATTAAATAATCTTATGAGTCCTAATAAATTCATATAGTTACCAAATAATAACATCGTTAGAATATATACAAGAAATATTTATATTACATAACTTTGTGTAAAGGTGGAGTATAAATAAAGATTTTGTAAATGAGTGAATAAGAGGAGCGTGACAATGCTCAAAACAAGTTTCCAATCTTCCACTGGGTCCAGCATACGATATATCCTTTCGACAGCGTGGATTCATAGTAAGCTTTCGGTTATCTATTATTCGATAGTCACTCTGCTTACTGCTCTTCAGCCCTTTATTCTGCTATTGTTTCCTAAACTCATTCTCGATGAATTAATGGGACAGCAAAGACCCCTTCGTTTTATATTACTAATTGCACTCATGTTTGTTTTATCAAGTACCATTGGTTTTTTAACTGCCTATCTGCAAAATATAGGCCAAACCCAGCTGATGAAAGTTGTATTTAGTCAGTTGCATGCACATACCGCGCAAAATCTGAATGCGGATTTCAAAAATACGGAAGATCCGGTATTCCTCAATCAAATGGAACAGGCTAAGAGATCTCTGCAAAGTGTAGAGAATGGTTTTCAGGGTTTATTCCATACGTTATTTTCGTTACTGGGGGGGATTATTGCTCTTTCTGGATACTTCACAGTAATTGCCAGGCTAGGGATGTGGATTATTCTCTTTTTAATCGGATCGGTTGCAGGTTCATATTTTTTTTCACTTCGGGCAAAGAAATATGAATATGAGCAAGAACAACGACAATCAGAGCTGGACCGTGAAAAACGTTATTATTCGGATGTGATGCAGGACTTTGCTTACGGGAAGGAAATTCGAATTTATTCGTTAAACAAGCACTTTGTTTCTCTATTCCAGGCAGTTACCGATAAGAGAAGGACACTTCAGTACAACATAAGCAAGCGTTATTTTCAGAGTGATGTATTGGACGTCATCATTCGTTTCGCCAGGGAGGGAAGTGTTTACAGTTATTTAGCCTACCTATATGTCCATCACAGGATAACGGTAGGTGATTTTGCTATGTACACCGGAGCTGTAGCGGGTTTCTCATATGTTCTCCGGGGAACGATAAAAGATTTAGCCCATTTGCGGACACAGAATCTGTACATACAGGAACTGTGCAGTTTTCTTGAACCTACTAAGAGAGAGGAGAAAGGGGACAGGCTGCCGATTCCGTCAGGACCCTACACCATCGAATTTAAAAATGTTTCCTTCGGTTATCCTAACAGCGGCCGGCTAGTATTCGAAAATTTATCTTTTATTATCCCTGCTCACCAGAGGCTTGCCATTGTAGGTCATAATGGAGCAGGGAAAACAACATTAATCAAGCTGCTCTGCAGATTGTACGAACCGGACAGCGGAGAGATTAATCTGAATGGAATTAATATCAAGCGCTTCTCCCAAGGTGAGTACTGGGATTTATGGTCTACTGTATTTCAGGAAATTCGAGTGTTGGCCTTTACAGTAGCCGAGAATGTCTCTCTTCAGGAGAACGGGGAATCCAATGCTGGAAAGATTCATAATTGCTTAGAAATGGCGGGTTTAGGCCCGAAGATCTCAACGCTTAAATACGGCATTAACACTCATTTGCAGAAATTTTTGGATGATGAAGGGGTTGAATGGTCTGGCGGAGAGAATCAGAGAATGATGTTAGCCCGTGCTTTATATAAAAATGGAGATCTTATTGTATTAGATGAACCCACCGCAGCGGTTGATCCTCTAGCAGAGTTCAGTTTATATAAGAGTTTTGATGAAATGATTGGAGATCGCACGGCCTTATATATTTCACATCGTTTGTCCAGTACCCGATTCTGTGATCAGATTCTCTTGATGGAATGGGGTGAAATTGCGGAGCGGGGCACACATAAAGAATTGCTAGAACGGAATGGAAAGTATGCGCAAATGTTTCAGGTTCAAGCACAATACTACAAAGGGAGTGAAAATAAAGAATATGAACCCATTCCCTGAACTGAAGAAGGATTCGCAAGTCGTCGTTTATTTTTGGAAGCTGGTTAATTCCTACTCTAAGACGTATATCCCTCTGATGTTATTGGTTGCATTGTGTAGTGCATTTCTTCCCTTTATTAATATTATTGCACCCAAGTATATCATTGACGAACTTATGGGGGAAGCGCGGGAAACGCAATTACTTCTATGGATTAGTATTCTGGCCGTAGGTAATGCCATTTTTGGGTTACTCCAGAGTTATTTGGATCAAAAAATGGAACAGGCCAATCTGCAAGTAATGGATGGCTTGGAGCTTCATGTCGGCAAACATATTATGAATCTCGATTTAGAAAGCTTAGAGAATGCTAAGGTTCTTGATTTGAAGGAGCAGGCATTATCACCGATTCAGCAGCAGGATGTTATAAGTAAAATGATGACCAGCATGAGAATGCTTCTTCAAACGTCTCTATCCCTTATAGCATTGACCGCTCTGATCTCCACATTGAATATAGGGATCATTTTATTGATCCTTGGGATGATTTTGCTGAATACCTATATTTTTAAAAAATCACAGCAGACCCAGTTCAGATTCTACAAAATACTGGCCCCGCTAAATCGTAAATTTGGTTATTACTCCAGGCTGGCAACTGATTTTTCTATGGCCAAGGATATTCGTCTGTATGGAATGACACCTTTTTTATTGAAAAAGGTAGATGCATATCACAAGGATACGATCCGGGGATTTGGAGAATTATACGGACAGGTTGGGCGTTACAAGGGGTTAACGAGTATTAATCTTCAACTGCAAATGGTGGTGATCTATGGCTACATGATTGTTAAGGTAATGAGTGGAAGGATTCAAATCGGTGATTTCATAATGTATATTGCAGCTGCTAACAGCTTTTCTACACAAGTATCTGTGGTGTTTAATGCCTATGTTGAGCTTCGACAAATGTGCAGGTATCTTGAGGTTTTCAGAGAATTTGAGAGTCTTCCTGCAACCATGAGAAGTGGAGAACGAATGATTGGGAAGTTGACAGAAGCTGAGATAGAGTTCAGAGGTGTTTATTTTAAATATGCAGGGAGTGAGGTCTATTCCTTGAAAAATGTGTCTCTCACGATAAAAAATGGTGAGAATCTGGCTGTCGTCGGACAAAATGGCGCAGGGAAATCGACTTTTATTAAATTACTCTGCCGATTGTATGAACCCGAGCAGGGTGAGATTTTGCTTAATGGACATCCCATTCAACAATACCAATACAAAGATTATATGAAGACCTTGGGTGTAGTCTTTCAGGATTATAAGTTATTTTCTTTCTCCATAAAAGATAATTTGAGCTTGAAGTTAACTTTAGATACAGAAGAAGAGATACTATCGATGATTAAGCAAGTTGGGCTTGAAGAAAAAATCAGCGGTTTAGAAAAGGGGCTAGACACACAGGTATTTAAAACATTCGATTCGGAGGGGACGGATTTTTCAGGGGGAGAAGGTCAAAAAATGGCAATGGCCAGGGCTTTGCTTAAAAAATCCCCTATTCTAATCTTGGATGAGCCCACGGCTGCCCTTGATCCATATGCAGAATACGAAATCTATTCTAATTTTAACCGCATGACAGAAAAGCATACCGTTATATATATTTCTCATCGTTTATCTTCCTGTAAATTCTGTGATAAGGTCGCCGTTTTTAAAGAAGGTGAGTTAGTGGAGTACGGGCATCATGACCAGCTCGTGAAGAATGGAAAGGAATATAGTTCGATGTGGGAGGCACAGGCACAATATTATGATTAATAGGTAGTTATATGAAAACGTGACACTTTTGATCGCAGTAGCTCCTCAGTCAGGACTATTATGAGGTGCAGAGTTCAGATAACATTGTATTCACGAAGCGTGCCAAAGGAGAAAATTCATGGAAATTAAGATCCGACCACTAAATTCAAGCGAAGAAATACCATTTGATTTATTACTTCTTGCTGATCCGTCGAAGGAAATCGTTAAGGAATATTTGGGGAGAGGACAATGCTTAGTAGCTCTAATAAACGAAGAAATAATTGGAGTTTTGGTTTTGATTAGGACTCGACCTGAAACCATAGAAATTGTAAATATCGCGGTACAGGAAGACTATCAGGGGATAGGGATAGGAAAGAAATTAATTGTATATTCGATAGATAAGGCGAGAGAAGAAAAGGCTAAAACCATTGAAATCGGAACCGGAAACTCCAGTGTACATCAGCTCATGCTATATCAAAGATGTGGTTTTCGAATAACAGGAATAGACCGGGATTTCTTTGTAAGGCATTATAAGGAAGAGATTTATGAAAACGGAATACAATGTAGGGATATGATTCGATTAAGTCTTGATCTACTCTAAGCTAAGTGACCGAATCACTCAGGAACCCTCCTGGCCTCGGTGAAACTAAGGAGGGAAACCATGAACAGAAGAGAGACTCTAGCTAAAATCGAAATGAAGATAAACGATTCTAACTAAACTTAAGCCAGTATGAGGGGGCGTAGAAATAAGAACGTTATAGGGGGTTCAATAAAACATGGAGAAATATATGAAAACCATAAAAGAGTTATCTGCATACTATTACATAGGCTTAGTTATCGGATATTACGTAAAACAAGATGTTATTGATTGGGCAGATAGTGTAATAAATAAAGGGGGATTTCCTTACGAGCTTATTGAAGTTTCTTTGTCCGGTAATAAACCTATAGAAGATACTGC
>NZ_LVWH01000048.1:0-105356 GCF_001909045.1 Paenibacillus sp. P3E
GAGTAATACAGCAGATTATTTGATATACATTAATTGCAGTTTTTAGTATTCGCCACTAAGACTATTTATAGTACGGTGAGCTAAAAAGGATTTTTATGGATAAACAGGTCTATGTTATAGTGTAGCTAGACTTTATTTTTGGGTTATTACTCCAATCTGAGTAAGAAGGTATCGATTATGAAAGACATGTATACCATGGACAGTAGAATGGTTGTGCAAAGAATGATTAAAGGTTTTTCTTTGTTCTCCATATTTGCCACTATTATTCAAAAATATCCGGCTGATTCACAATCTATTCTGTATTTTATCCTTATAACTGTAGCTTTGCTCGTGAATGATTTCACCAGAGGCAAATTTCAGAACCAGTCTAAGGCTCTATGGTATGTATCCTTTATCGTTAGTAATATTTTAGCTGGTTTTTTGCTGTTTAAGGTTTACTGCATAGGCACACAAATTTACATAATTATTTTACTTGTTGAAATTATTGTGAGTACTCGAAAAATTCCTATGTATGTATTATGCTTGCATTTTGCTATCTTCACAGCTTCACTGATAGCAGATCATAATACTGTTAAGGATATCCTGTCTTCATATTTAGTAATTATCGCAATTGTCTACTTATTTCGAAATGTATTAATAGAAAAAACTCGGACCCAAGAGCTCAATCAAGAATTACAAATTGCCAATACCACATTGCAGGAGTATTCAGGCAAGATTCAGGAGCTGACTATCTCCAAAGAAAGGAATAGGATTGCCCAAGAACTTCATGATTCACTGGGGCACTATCTTATAGCTTTAAATATGAATCTAGAATATGCAAATACAGTTATGGATATGGAGCCAGGTAAAGCAAAGCTTACGATAAATAAATCTCAAGAGCTTTCCAAGGAATGCATCGTCAAGCTTCGTAAAACGGTAGTTCTTCTTGGGGAGGAGCGATCCTCTAAGGAACTCCGGCAATCCCTTCACGAGATCTTTGACAACTTCCTTGAAACGAAAAAGATTCATTTTGAACTGAACATGGATGAAGAAATTGAATATGTGGATTCTGACATCAAAAATTGCATTTACAAAACGGTGCAGGAGTCTATCACCAATGGCATTAAACATGGAGAGGCTACACACTTTTCCATTAAGATCCATAAATTTTCTGATCAAATCTCCTTGCTCATTCATAATAATGGAGCAGATTGCACAGAGATCATTAAATCGAAGGGGATTCAGGGAATAGAAAACAGGATCGTTGCCCTAGGTGGGAAAGTTAATTTTTACTCGGGGGGATCTACAGGATTTAGTGTTGAGGCCAATATTCCTAAAATTGCTCTTGATTTCGAGTTTAATAAATAAGGAGGCACACTCATGGTGAATATTATTATAGTGGATGATCAGCAAATTGTCCGGGAAGGCTTGAAGATGATTCTTAGCCTGCATGAGGAAATTCATGTTATCGGCGAAGCATCCAATGGAGAAGAGGCATTGGAGCTTCTCACATACACTTCTCCTGAGGTTGTTCTAATGGACATTAAAATGCCGGTAATGAATGGAATCGAAGCTACAAAACTGGTGAAAGCTAAGTACCCTGAGATCAAGGTTATCATTCTTACCACTTTTAATGATAGTGAGTATATTTTTACCGGTCTTAAAAATGGGGCGGATGGGTATATTCTAAAAGATTCGGGCTCTCAGGAAATTTTGTATTCCATTAAGACTGCCTGTGAGGGGAACATCCTGTTGAATCCCAAGATTACACGGGAAGTAGTGAATGCGCTGAATTCTGTGAAGAATACAGGGTCAGAGAACATACAGAATGAGCAGATTCTACAGTTGCTTACGCCACGTGAACTTGAGGTTGCCAAATGTATTATGGAAGGTAAGAGTAATAAAGAGATTAGTAATGACCTATTTATTACAGAAGGTACTGTCAAAAATTATGTCTCAAGAATGTTTGAGAAACTCGAGCTGAAGAATAGAACTGAATTAACACTGTGTCTGCAAAAATCGCTGTAGTCCTGCAGCATGGCTTGTCCACATTTATCTGATTCCAATTTCCTCCTGTATGCCGTCCTGCAGTAATTTTGTCTGATCTACAGACTGATTACTGTATGGACGGCATATTTTAGTTTCTCCCCACTAAGGCAATGCCCTACCTATATGACTAAAGTAATGATGCAAGTGATAACTAAAGTAATACTCAGATTGAGTACTATAGTAAATATTTTTAAATTGTATAGGGGGTTAGAATGATAACAGAACAAGAATGAACGAGAGGTGCTTTACTGATGCTTGAATTAACAAATTTGACCAAAGAATACAATGATGTCACTGTAGTTAATAATATTTCGCTACATGTGAAACGTGGTGAGATTTTTGGTTTGTTAGGCCCAAATGGAGCCGGGAAGTCGACGACCGTATCTATGATAAGCACGGTGCTTACGCCAACCAGCGGGAGTATAACGATTGATAACAAGTCTCTTAGGGAAAAACCTATAGATATTAAAAAAATTATGGGTATTGTCCCGCAGGATTTAGCATTGTATCAAGCCTTAAGCGCCAAAGAGAATCTGGAGTTTTTCGGCAGCCTATATGGACTTTCCGGGAAAAAGCTTAAAACCAGAACCAATGAAGTACTGGAAATTATCGAACTACAGGACAAGAAAAACCAGGATGTTGCCGAGTTCTCCGGAGGGATGAAACGCCGGGTCAATATCGGTATTGCCCTAATGAATGATCCCAAATTGTTGATTTTGGATGAACCCACTGTAGGTATTGATCCCCAATCCCGAAATCATATCCTGGAGACTGTGAAAAAACTGAATCAGGACAGAGGGATGACGGTGATTTATACAAGTCACTACATGGAGGAAGTGGAATACTTGTGCAAGAATGTTGCCATCATCGACCATGGCTCCTTGATCGCACAGGGAACAAAAGAAGAACTAAAGCAAAGCCTGGCGGCGTGTGATACGTTGACCGTTAGTTTTAGTGAAGCGAGTGAGGGTGCAGTTGAACAGTTAGACCGGATTCCCGGAATTTCCAAGGTTAGTATAGCGGGCAATCAGATCAGTATGCTGGTTTCTACGAGTGACAAGAATGTGATTGAGATTGTGGATGACATCAAAAAATTAGGACTTAAGCTTACCAGTTTTAAATATGAGGAAGTGAACTTGGAGAGTATTTTTCTACAGATCACAGGTAAGGCCTTAAGGGGGTAGCGAGGGGGTGATATTTTGAGAAAGCTATTACGGCTATTTCTATTGGATCTGCGGTTGCTGACCCAAAATAAAACATTTTATCTAAAGCTTATTCTGTTTCCATCCATACTAATACTCATCCTGGGAACGGTATTCAGTGATTCGAGTTCCCAAATCAAAACGTTTAATGTAGCTTTTTATAATTCAGATAAGGGCACTTATGAGGGGACTGAGTTCGTATCCTTGGGGAATGTCTTAAGAGATAACGTATTTAAGCAAAAGGATCTGGAGGGAATTGTAAATTTAAAAGAAGCCACCAGTTATAACCAGGGCAAGCATTTACTAAAAGATGGTCAGGTTGCAGTATTTGTATACGTACCGGAAAGCTTCACTAAGGCCGCTATGAATAATGAACAAACGAATATCGTCTTGATGGGTGACAACGATAAGCCTCTGGATAAAGAGATAGTCGCGACTATTCTGGACCGGTTCAGTGCAAGTGTCAGGACAAAGAATGTTGAACAAAGTACGATCCTCCAGATCATAAGCAGCAAAGGAAATGTTCCTAAAGATAAAATGGAGAAGGTTATGAGCCAAATATCAGGAAATAAGGAGCTCAGTCTTAACATACGAGAGGTGCCAACCAATAAAGAAGCCGTACCCATAGATGCTATGCAGTATTATTCGATCGCTATGGTAGTTATGTTCTCCATTATGACGGCATTTGTGCTGGTTCATAGCATCGTGGATGAGAAGCAAAACCACACCATTTTTCGAATCAAATCTACACCAACATTAAATATACAGTATGTGCTGGGCAAACTTTTTGGGATTATTTTATCCGTTGTTATCCAAATGGTTATTGTGATCATTATTAGCCGGGTTGTGTTCCAGATGAAATGGGGGAATTATTTTGACCTCCTTGTCATTACTATTGTTTATGCTTTTGCCATTGGCAGCATTATTCTGCTGTGGGGCTTTACCGCGAAAGACCATGTGGCTGTTTCCAGTTTGGCTTCTCCAGTGCTGTACATTTTCAGCTTTTTGGGAGGGAGTCTTATCCCTAAAAGTGGATTGCCGGACAGCCTGCGCGTTATTCAGGAGATCCTCCCCAACGGTAAAGCAATAAATTCCTATGTAAAGGTATGCCAAGGGATGGGTCTTGACGGCATGTATATTGATTTGTTGGAGCTTATAGGTATAGGGCTGATATTTATTATCATTAACATTAGGGTATACAACGGAAAAGGGTGGAGTAAACGTGCAATTTATAGTCATGGTAAAAAACCAGCTGAAACTGATGTTTCGAAATAGAACCGCGGTTTTTGCAACAATCGCGCTTCCCCTAATTTTGACCTTCTTGTTCTCCTTTTCACAAGGAAGCAGCCAGGAAAGCTTATTTGTAGCTGATGTGGACCATAGTGAGTATTCAAAACAACTCATGGATATGATTGAGAAACAGAACCAAGTGAAAATTGTACATTCTGATGAAGCCACTATCAAAAAAAAGGTAGATGATCAGGATATTCCCTTTGGTTTGGTTGTGAATCAGGGTTTTGGTAGCCATCTATTATCTGGGTCCGGTGAAGATTTGCCTATTTATTTTGTGCAAAATGTTGAAAACGGTGAAGGGACGATTCTGAAAGAGATTATTACCGGTGAAGTAAGCACACTCCAAAAAGTGATTCATGACTCAAAGATGATCTCTACGGGATTGAATGTAGATGGCCCCGGAATTACAACTAGCGTATTTAAAGGCATCAATGAGATCTCTAATCTAAAGATAGATGACCAAACTCTAAGTAGTGGAGAGAAGACTCATGACAATGCCACAGCAAGGCTAATCAGTTTTCTGGTTATGTTCATCTGGTTCGTTGTTATTCAGGGATTACGGACCCTAATTGATGAAAGAGAAAACAATACCTTAAGCAGATTATTGAGCACACCTATTGATTATAAGAAATATCTGCTGGCAAAAATGACAGCTACCTATCTGTTCGGGACTGTTCATGTTCTGGTCATTTTGGCAGCCGGTAAATATTTGCTAAAAATTAGTATCGCAGACAATGCGCTGGCGGTCGGAATTCTTTTCGCTGCTTATTTATTTGCATTGACCAGTATCACTATGATTGTCATCCCGTTTATGCGGAATCAGAAACAGTTTACGTCCTCTGCTTCAATTATCATAGCGGTAACCGGTATGCTTGGAGGCTCCTTCTTCTCTATGGAAATGGCACCAAACTTCATGCGGATCATATCCAAATTCACTCCGGAATCGTGGGCTATACAATCGTTATCGGCCGTGATTTTCGACCATCAGGCGATTGCTTCAGAATGGGTTCCATTAGCTGTATTCGTTGGGATTGGAATTATAGGCTTCGCAGCCGGCCTCTTATTTATGAATAGAGAACTCAAGGTATTGAAGGGCTGAAGGAGATTCAAAATATGAAATCGGGAAGGGATTAGATTGGGTATAGTGGAACTAATCGGGATTGTGGAGCTTATTGTTGGAATACTTATTAACGTGTTTATTGGAACACTTGGTCAGGCTATTTTTAGAAAAGACGATAGAACCTCTAGAGTCATACTGAGAGTTATAGGGGTTTCCCTAATTATTAATGGGATTTCAAGAGCATTTCACGTTTGAAAAAGGTAACAAGCAGCCAATTCGATTAGTGCGGAAAATTGACAAAATGAATAATAGAAAACCCATTCTCAGGGCATGGGGTGCTGAACAGTGACGTTGACCGCTGTGCCTACGGCTGTTATGGGTCCGGTTTCTTTTGTCTGGCATCGCCCCAGATGGCCATATAACCAAAATTATCATTGACCAGGAAAAGATTGGAGATTATAATCATAAAAGTAAACTTGCAAACGCATACAATATGTGAAATAAGGGGGTGAGATATGAACAATATTGGAGGATTTATTTTTTTTATTTAAAATGCAAACGTTTGCGCAGTGATAATTTTAAAAGGAGGTTATTTGCTTGCAACTGCAAAAAACTAGGTCTTTTATTTCTTGGTTGATCATTTTTGCGCTATGTTTTGGCTTGTTTGGTTTATCCGGCGGGGCATCTGCCAGCAATACTGATTATACAGTTACCTATACGAATTCCACGGCAACAGCAGTGACGCTGCATTGGAGCACTAATAATTGGACCAATATTACGGATACAGCGATGTCGAAGACAGGGACTACATTTACAGCAAATATTAATGCCCCTGAGGGCGCCACATTAATTTATTGTTATCACATCACAGCTCCAACAGACATCTGGGATAACAATGGCGGAAAGAACTGGACGGCCGTTATTCCGGTCGCCGGGAAATATGAAGCTGAGAGCGCAGCCTTATCAGGTGGGGCGAAAATAAATTCGGATCACACCGGGTATTCGGGAACCGGGTTTGTTGATGGGTATACAGCCAGTGGAGCAGCCACCACTTTCACTGTTCAGGCTTCTGCCTCAACAGCCTTTAATACCACTCTTCATTACACAAATGCCACCGGAAGCGCCAAAAACGTTTCTATTTACGTTAACGGAACAAAGGTGAAGCAAACGGCTCTCGCAAGCCTGGCAAGTTGGGATACATGGGGCGACCAAACAGAAACGCTCTCCCTGCAGGCGGGTAATAATACAATTGCATATAGATACGATTCAACCGACACTGGAAATATCAATATTGATTACATCAAGGTCGCGGCTGGAACTTCGCCAACACCGACAGTCACGGCATCTCCGACAGTCACACCAACACCAACACCAACAGCCACGGCAACAGTCACACCAACAGCGACAGCAACACCAACACCAACACCAACACCAACACCAACACCAACACCAACACCAACACCAACACCAACACCAACACCAACACCAACACCAACACCAACACCGACTGTAACGCCTACGCCTACTACAGGGGTAACGGTTCACATTAAGAAGCCTTCGAGCTGGAATTCGGCGCTGCGAATCCATTACTGGAATTTGAGCCCTGCAACGGTTCCTGCAAGCGGAGCGTGGCCGGGGATTCTGATGAATGCGGACGGAAATGGCTGGTACAGCTATACTATTACTGGAGCTACAGGCACAAGTCTTATCTTTAATGATGGCAACGGCAAACAGACGGCTGATTTGTCCCGCGGTGTGAAGGAGGGCTGGTACTACACAGATAACGTGTGGTATGATGCCAATCCGGAAAGTCCCAAGATTCCGGTGGTTTCAGCCGCCCCTGTACCAAAAACATATGATTCCGCCCAGACAGTGACGCTTTCAAGCAGTAACAGCGGCGATAAAATCTACTATACGACAGACGGATCGACGCCTACAGCTTCATCGACTCTGTATACTGCTCCAGTTCAGGTTGCTTCCTCTGTAACGATCAAGGCCTTCGGTGTCAACGCACTCGGTCAAGCTGGAAGCATTGCTTCTTTCGCTTATGTCATTGATCTAAATGCTGATCTGCAAGCGCCTACAATTACAGCCAATCTGCCAGTTGGGCATTCAGATTCCGAGGTTACTGTATCTTTTAACATCAAAGACAACAAAGCGGCAACAACTAAGGCCTATTACACAGATGATGGTACGGAACCAACGACAAGTTCCAAACTCTATATCTCCGGTAATGCGTTGGCTGGCCTGGCAGGGCCGTCTATTCTCATTTCTAAGACTACAACTCTGAAATTTCTTGTGGTAGACGGTGCCGGGAATCAAAACACACAGAGCTTTGTGTACAACATTGGAAAGTCAGGCGATTTCCGTGAGGACTCCATTTACTTCGTGATCACTTCCCGGTTCTATGATGGCGATCCGAGCAACAACGTACACGCATGGGATGATGCGAAGGCGGGAAATCCGGACTCCGACCCGGCTTGGAGAGGAGACTTCAAAGGGCTGATTCAAAAGCTCGACTACATCAAGGCTCTTGGATTCAGTGCCATCTGGATTACACCTGTTGTGCAGAATGCGAGCGGATATGATTATCATGGCTACCACGCGATCAATTTTGCCAATGTAGATCCAAGATATGAATCGGCAGGAGCGTCTTATCAGGATTTGATCAATGCGGCGCATGCCAAAGGGCTGAAGATTATTCAGGATATCGTTGTCAATCATACGGGTAATTTTGGTGAAGAGAATCTGTTCCCTATGTTCAAGAAAGATCCAACTAAAGCGGACACTGTGAATAACATGATGAAAATAACAGATAAGCTGCCGGCAAACTATGACTCCATGACCCCCGATCAGCAGTATCAGGCAAGACTTGCCTTAATGAAGACTGCAGAGACCAATAATAACATGTACCACACGGAAAAAAGCTTGTCTTGGGAGTCTTACACTGTACAGACAGGGCAGATCGCCGGAGACTGTGTTGACCTGAACACGGAAAATCCTGTAGTGGATCAATATTTAATCAACTCCTATAACCAATATATTGACATGGGTGTGGATGCTTTCCGCCTTGATACAGTGAAGCATGTGAGCCGGTATATTTTCAATAAATATTTTATTCCTTCCTGGAAGGCCAGAGGAGGCTCTGATTTCTACATCTTTGGTGAAGTGGCTACCCGGTACAGAGATGTATGGAACAGTGGGATTCCGGCAATCTCAACCCCGTTCTATACCTGGAAAGCTTCGAAATCGTATCCGGGTGACAGTACCAATGACTACGTTTCCAATAAAGCATCGGTTGAACAGGAGTGGGCGGATAATTCGACAACAGCAGGACAGCCAACCTCGAACAATGCTTTTTTAAACGGTAATACTTATCATGCGCCTGACTATTCAATGAAATCGGGGATGGATGTGATTGATTTTCCGATGCATTGGGCCTTTAAGTCGGCACAGGAAGCATTTGGTATGAGAAGCGGCGACCAATACTATAACGATGCTACCTGGAATGTCACCTATGTGGACTCTCATGACTATGCACCCGACCAGGCTCCAGAAAGTCAAAGATTCGCAGGGACACAGGACACTTGGGCGGAGAATCTGGCGCTGATGTTCACCTTCCGGGGAATCCCCGCCATTTTCTACGGTTCAGAGATCGAATTCCAAAAGGGGAAGGTCCTTGATCCCGGCCCGAACGCACCGCTCAGCACTACAGGCCGCGCTTACTTCGGCGATCAAATGGAAGGAAGTGTTACGGTTCAGGATTACGGCAAATATACAAATGCAACCGGCAAACTTGCGGAATCGCTAAATTATCCATTGGCGAAGCACATCAGACAGCTTAATTTAATCAGAAGAGCTGTTCCAGCCTTGCAAAAAGGCCAGTATTCCACAGAAAATGTATCAGGCAATCTGGCTTTTAAGAGAAGATATACCGACAACGCCAAAGGCATCGACAGCTTCGCACTCGTTACGATTTCGGGAAATGCTACGTTTACCGGAATTCCGAACGGAACCTATGTGGATGCAGTCACAGGCGATACCAAGTACGTTAATAGCGGCTCGATTACATTAACCTGCTCCGGCAAAGGAAATGCAAGAGTGTATGTATTAAATGGCAAGGGCGGAATTGGAGAGACGGGAACTTATTTGAAGTAAACTGTGGTAATAGGCATGAACCCGTAAAAACCTTTGTTCATAAAGGTCTTTACGGGTTTTCTATTTCTGTAGCTTATTTACGGAAGTATGTTGCCTGCCGCACGGTATATTTCGTACCATTCTTCTCTGGATAGGGTAATGTCCGAAGCCTTGGCGATGTCCAGCAGGCGCTTGGTATTGGTAGTACCTACAATCGGCTGCATCTTGGCAGGGTGTCTGAGGAGCCAGGCGATAGCGATGGCGGTGTCGGCAACACCTTTTTCGTCAGCCAAACGGTCTATGACCCGGTTCAGTTCAGGGAACTTGTCATTGCCCAGGAATACGCCTTCAAAGAATCCGTATTGGAACGGAGACCAAGGCTGAATGGTCATGTCGTGCAGACGGCTGTACTCCAGGATGCCTCCATCATGTACCACGGAAGCGGAGTTGGTCATATTGACGTTGAAGCCGGAATCGATCATGCCGGAAACCATAATGCTAAGCTGCAGCTGATTGAAAAGCAGCGGCTGTTTGACATTTTTTTTGAGCAGCTCAATCTGCAGCGGGTTCAGGTTGCTGACACCGAAGTGTTTAACCATGCCTTTTTGCTCCAGAACATCGAAGGCTTCAGCTACTTCCTCAGGCTCCATCAAGGTGTCGGGACGGTGCAGCAGAAGTACATCCACATAGTCAGTTTTGAGGCGTTTCAGGCTGTTCTCTACGGATGACACAATATGCTCTTTGGAGAAATCGAAGAAACCTTGCCGAATCCCGCATTTGGTCTGAATCATCAATTTGTCGCGCATGCCTGGGCTGCTCGCTACGACTTCCCCAAATACTTCTTCGGCTTTGCCGGCAGCATAAATGTCTGCATGGTCAAAAAAGTCAATACCTGCTTCCAGGGCACTGTGAATATGAACGTCCGCTTCTTTGGCCGACAATTCAGCAATCCGCATACATCCTAATGAAATTTGGGCAACCTCCAGCGTACCGTTACCCACGTTAATTGTTTTTACCATGAATCATTCACTCCTTAAATGTAAGGTACAGTGTAAAGTGTAGACCTTAGAGCTAGGTGTAAGTCAACAGTTTTGTTAGCGCTCTTTTCATAGATTCGTATTGGTGGTAATTTAGATGTAGATCAACTTGCCGGAGCTGAATGCTGAATCGGCGGAATGGAGCAGAAATATGGGGTACAGCATCAAAACAATAGCACAAAAAAGCGGACTAAGCCAATATACCCTGCGTTATTACGAAAGGGAAGGCGTTCTGCCTGTTGTAGCACGGGATGAGCACGGAAACCGCTGCTTTCAGGACGAGGATTTGGAGTTGATCTCGCTGATCTGCTGCTTGAAAGACACGGGGATGCCGATAGCCGAAATTAAGCAGTTCATCGCATTATCCCAGGAAGGGACAGGAGCACTGCCCGACCAGCGGAAGCTGCTTCAGGCGCATAAGCTGCAGATCGATGAGAAAATTAAATTTTTTCAGAGCTTTGCGCAAAAGATTGAGCATAAGATTGCTTATTTTGCGTCACTAGAGAGAGAAGCGGAAAAACAGGGAGCCGGCAAGTAAGCGGAATGTCTGGTGTATGAGAAACGCCCGTTTGTACAAGAGGTATAGGATAGGGATTGTTGCTCACCTGATAATGAAGAAAGCATATGTATTCATGGGTTTAGTTTATATTATAGGCTATTACCCGGTACAACCGGATAATAGCCTGTTGTTGTATAGAGTTAGACGATTTCTATTGGATCTGGCTCTTAATAATCTAGAAGGCGTCCATTGTCATGCCAATGACCGTACATCTTATTTTCTCTAGTGTTTGATATCAATTTGTCTAATCTGCTCCTGAATATATCCGGCTGATTTTTATGGCTTTGCATCGTGTCGATCCGAACTCTTTGGTAAAGAGCCGGAAATGCCAAGAAATTTTCATATACTTGTCTTTCCTCTTGTAAACTTTGTTCTATGACCCTATCTATTGTAAAAGATTTGTAATCCATATCAGGAAGCACCCTTCTTCCTTCGTCTCTCATGACCCCCAACTTTTCGAGGCGGCGGACACGTTCTTTGTTCAATTCAGTCCATCCACTTCGTTTGCTTCTGGGAGACAGTCTCTGCGCCAGCTCTGATTCCGATATTTTCTTTTTGACCCCATCAATCCAGCCAAAACACAAGGATTCTTCGACCGCATCCAAATAGAGCAGCGCATCCGGATGTGGTGTCATACCTACTACGACCCAGCAGGATTTCTCGGTCTTGGAATTTTCCTGCAGCCAAATCCTCAGCTCCTCTCTCGATGCGGCTGTGAGTAAATTTTCAATCTCCATAAAAAGTTAAACTCCTTTCTGGGAGAGTGTCAGTCTGAGGATTCCAAGCGTCTCTCCGCCAGGACGGAATCATCATCGGTTTCCTGATACCAAAAAAGGGCATAGTCGTTCATCGTGGATGCGTGCCCCAGTTGACGCAGCATTGTAGAAATATTGCCCCTGTGATAGGTTCCGTGATTAACCAGATGCAGCACGATTTCGGACAGGCGAGTCTGGCGGATTCTGGCGAACGGATTGTCAAGCAGAATGGTTTGCTCCAAATCGGATTGGTTTTGGAACCATTCGCTGTATTGTTCTGCTAGCTGGGCAAATAGCTGGGAGTATTCGTCCACAGCATGCAGGAGGTTCTTATTAAGCGGTATGGTTGCTTGCAGCGCCTCTGGCATACCCGTACCAGTAACAACCAGATACCACATTGTATCTACCGCATAAATGTGACTAAGGGCATGAGCAACGGTGGGGAACGAGCTGTTCACTTCCTGACTCAGCACAGAGGATGGGAGTTCCTTGATCCTCCCCAGGATCGTCTGGTTGGCCCAGGTGTGGTAATTAAACATTTGTAGCGGATGATTCATTCGCGATCGTCTCCTTTGGGCTTATCATGAATTTGATTTGGTTTCTGTTGTAATCATAAAAAAAGAAGTTTGACAACAGAGTGTCATACTTCTTCATAATGTTTGAGTGTATTTTGAAGTTGTTCTTTTATAATGGCTCGTAGTAGAGGGGGTTCGAGGACTTCGGCACCGCTGCCAAAACTCAGCAGAAGGGTCCAAAGCCATCGTGCGCTCAATGGTTTGTAAACTGGAATTCGCATCGTCATACTCCCATCGGCATGGAATTGCTTATGGACCTGATGAAACTGATCCATCGCTTCCGCCAACGCCTCCGGCCCTATCCGGACCACTACATCCTCCAGCTCATCTTGCTTATCCTTGTTAGAACAAGCAGCCACCTCAGGCACGCCGTGATGCGGTTCAAATGACTCCTGTGTCAGGTGCAAATTCATCAACCGGGACAGCCGGAACTCCCTGTAATCCCCCCGGCTTCGGCAAAATCCATAAACGTACCAATTACGGAATTTAAAATGAAGCCGCAGCGGCTCCATATCGCGGGTAGTACGCTCATTCTCCGCATTAATATATTCAAAGCGGACGATATTACGCTTCGCAATGGCCGTACGTAAATGAGGAAGCACATCGGGCTCCGTCCGGAGAGTTTCAAGGTCCACTGCCAGGCTTGTGGTCAAGTGCTCCGGTCCGATCGTCTGAAGCCGTTCGATAGTCCCCTGCGCACGCTCATCTTCAAATACGGAGGAAAGGCTTCTGAGCACGGTAATCAGGGAATTGACATCATAAGAACCGAGCAAGCTTTTATCCATTTTGTATCCGTTCATCATGCCATAACCGCCTTTAGTCCCCTGATAGGATACGACCGGAAAGCCGGCAGCACAGATCACATCGATATCCCGGTAGATGGTTCTTTGGGAGACCTGGAACTCATCGGCCAGCATGGAGGCAGACAAAACTTCGTGATTCAGCAGCTTATAGATTATAGAGATCAACCGCTCCAATTTCATAGATATCCCCGCCTGTTAGTCCGTTTCGTATTCCTTACTTGCCCGTTATTATATCACAGGATACAGCAGTCAAGAGAAGCGCTGACGGTATCGGCGCGGGGATATGCCCTCCAGCTTCATGAAGCTGGAGCTGAAATAAGGAGCCTGGTTGAAGCCGACCTCTTCGGCAATCCGCGCAATGGGGAAGCTGGTCTGCATCAGCAGCAGCTTGCTCTGTTCAATGCGGTAGCGGAGCAGATACTCTATGGGGGAGCAACCGTACTCCCTGTTCATGCAGCGGGCAATGTAGACCGGATGGAAGTTAAGACTCTCCCCGAGCCTTGCAGTCGTGATTTCCTCGCGGTAGTGGGCCCGCAGGAAGGAGGCGGCCTGTTCAGCACAGGCGGTGGACTGGGAACCGGAGCGGCCCTGCTCTATGGAAGCCGCGAGCTGCTGGAGGATTTCCTGGAAGAGAATTTGCTGCCTGAAGCGGACGGAGGTCAGATGGGCATTGCTTTTGAGCTGCTCCAGCTGGAGTAGAAGCTCCTCTATTCTGGCAGGCTGGAGCAAGGTGATGTGCTGGGAGAGGCGCAGGCTGAACGGACCGATCCCGAAGTACGCTGCGGGAAGCGGCTCGGCAGATACACTGGATTCAACAGCTGGATCAATCATGGCTCCACCGGCTTCATACAAAACAGAGGAAGATGCACTATCCACACTCCAGCTGCCGGACGTTTGGAAATGCAGCCAATAATAGGCCGTATCTTCACGGCAGCCCTCACTTCCATAGTGATGGCAATCCGGCCGCAGGATTAGCGCTTCGCCTGCGTTCACTGTAAAGCTTCGGTCTTCCTCGCCGATATAGAGACAGCCCTGGCGGACGATCAGCAGATCGAACACCTGAATGTGCTGGCGGTTTGGATGAAGATAGCCAGTCTGGAATTGATTCAGCCCGCTGATAATGTAATGAGGCAAAGGCGGGACGGAAAATTGTAAGATATCCATGGCGTTTTCCTCTCTATTGAAGGTTTGGATATTGAAAGTTTAGGTTTCGTCTGTGGTACATTTTTCAGAGTATATCACCTATAATTTAGTTCTGACAAGATGAATTGTATCGAAGTGGGCGCAGGATTCGAGTAAGGGCGCGCACCGGAGGAGGGTTGATTTCGTGAAAGCTATAACCGGAAAATCCGGTCTGTGGATGCTGGCCTGGCCGATCTTCATCGAGATATTTCTGCAGACGCTGCTGGGAACGGTGGACACGATTATGGTCAGCCGGATTTCGGATGACGCGGTTGCGGTTGTAGGGATTTCCAATCAGCTGTTCGGTGCGTTGACCACGCTCTTCACCACCTTGGCCGGAGGGGCGGGAATTCTGATTGCCCAGCGTCTGGGTTCGGGGCGGTCAGAGGAAGCGCGCACGATAGCTATTATGGGAGTAACGTCCAGCAGTATCCTGGGCTTCGGAGTTAGCCTGCTGATGTTCCTGTACTCGGACCCCACGGCCCGGCTGCTGCATATCTCCGAAGAGCTGCTGCCGCTCGCGCATGTCTATCTCACCTATGTCGGGGGCGGATTGTTCATGGTCGGGATGACCGTTGCGCTGGGTTCAGCGATCCGCAATACCGGAAATACCCGTGGTCCGATGTATACGGGAGTGGCGGTGAATATCATTCATATTGCCCTGAACTATCTGCTGATCTTTGGAGTGTTCGGGCTGCCGGAGCTGGGCCTGGCCGGGATCGCGGTGTCCAATATGATCAGCCGGCTGCTGGGTGTCTTCATTCTGCTGTATCTGTTCAGCCGGTCCTTTGAACGTACAGTCCGGCTGCGGGATTTCCGGATCTTCAACCGGAGGCTGTTCGGGGAGATCGTCCGTATCAGCTGGCCGCTGGGCCTCAATTCTTCATCATGGGTACTGTCACAGCTGGTGATCTATTCGTTTATGGCAATACTCGGGGCAAAAGAACTGGCAGCCCGCACCTATCTGAATACGCTGGAATCCTTCTGCTTCACGTTGGGTTATGCCGTCGCGATGGCTGGACAGATTCAGCTTGCTCATCTCTTCGGCGCCCGGCAGATGCAAGAGGTCTATCAAGGGGCTTACCGCACGCTCTATATCGGGTTGGTTATTGTCGGTGCCAACGTGCTGCTGCTGTTTGTGTTTGGGAGAACGCTGCTGGGATTTTTCACAGAGGATGAGGCGATTATTTCGATAGGGGTATCCCTGCTAGCCCTTAATCTGCTGCTGCAGCCCTGCAAAATGCTGAACATGGCCATGGGTAATTCGCTCAATGCGATTGGAGATACCCGTTATACTATGTATGTCTCCATCTGCTCCATGTCGCTCATCGGCGTGGGCTGCTCTTACTTCCTCGGGATCAGTGCCGGCTGGGGTCTGACAGGCATTTATTGCTGTATGATTGCCGATGAGGCGACAAGAGGGCTGCTGGTGCTGCGGCGCTGGCGGAAGCGGAAGGTGCTGAGTGAGGCAGAACGGCGAATGGATGAGGAAACACCGGGGCTGGCGGTGAAACGGGGCCGGGCTCTTTTCGTGGAATCTTAGATTAGTGATGCATATGGTCTTCTATATAATGCTCCGGGGCTGTCCTGATACAGGAGAGTTTACGGGGCTTTTTGCCGTTCAACCTTTGTTTACTCCACAGAAGTCAGAAATGTTCACTAGGCGATAGTCCACAATATACAGGAATACCCTTAAGCTGCACTATTCACCCTGAAAGGTGTCTTCTATACTCAAAACATACATTGGACGGTGCTGCTGAACACAGCTTCAGGCGTCCAAGCGGGGGAGCAGGCATATGCTGCCGCAAATTATTTTATAGGGGTATAGGAGGGTGAAGGCGGCTTTGAGATACCGCAAACGCAAGAGTGGAATACCACTCGCCATTGAGCTTCCTATTAAGGGGGCGGGGCTGCCGTCCGAGACGGGGGCCTGGACACAGAAGAAGAAAAAGAAAGGTTTCCTGCATGAGCTGGTCCATAACCGGATTCTTTTTCTGATGCTGCTGCCTACACTGCTGTTCTTTCTGGTCAATTCGTATTTCCCGATGGTCGGCGTGTATTACGCGTTTACCCAGTTTGATTTCAATTCCGGTTTGTTCGATGCACCCTTTGTGGGTCTCAAAAACTTCGAATTTCTCTGGAAGTCCGGCACGCTGGTGAAGCTCACTCTGAACACGATTGGCTACAACCTGGCGTTTATCCTGCTGGGGAATGTGCTCGCGATTGTCTGTGCGATTCTGCTCAGCGAACTGCGTATCAAATGGTTCAAAAAGCTGACCCAATCCATCATGTTCCTGCCGTATTTCGTCTCCTTCGTTATTCTGAGTGTTATCGTATACAACGTGTTCAATTATGATAACGGTTTCTTAAATACGCTGCTGGCCCAGTTCGGGGCGGGACCTGTCGATGTCTACAATAAACCGTCGGCCTGGATTTTCCTGATCATTCTATTTTATCTCTGGAAGAATCTTGGCTACAGCATGGTCATTTACCTCGCTTCCATTACTGGAATCAGTGAAGAGTATTATGAAGCGGCCAAAATCGACGGTGCCCATATCTTCCAGCGGATCTGGTATATCACCGTGCCGATGCTGAAATCGACCTTTATAGTGCTGCTGCTGTTCTCGCTGGGAAGCATTATGAAAGGGCAGTTTGACCTCTTTTACCAACTGATCGGTAACAACGGGGTCCTCTACAATACCACAGACATTCTGGATACGTATGTGTTCCGTTCGCTGAAGGTTACCTTTGATGTCGGAATGGCGACGGCGGCAGGGCTGTACCAATCGCTGTTCGGTTTCATTCTGATCATGACAGTGAACTACATTATCCGCAAAATAAATGATGATTACGCTTTGTTCTAGGATGTGCTGAACACGATACGGAAGGAGAAATAGAGCATGCATATCAAAGACGATCATTATACAAGGCTGCTGCAGGGTCTTGCCTACACGGTTATCATTCTGGGCTCTCTGGCCTGCCTGATTCCGTTCCTGCTGATTATTTCGGCATCCTTGACTGCCAATGATTCGATCATTAAGGATGGTTATCATCTCATTCCGGCTGAGTTCTCGCTGGAGGGCTACAAAACGGTATTTACCTTCCCGGACGAGGTGCTGCGTGCATATGGCGTTACACTGTTCACTACGGTGACGGGCACGATACTGGGGCTGTTTTTTATGACTATGGCCGGATATGTGCTGGCCCGCAAGGATTTCAAGTACCGCAATACCTTCTCATTCTACATCTACTTCACCACCCTGTTCGGTGGGGGGCTGGTGCCCTGGTACATTATGATGACCAAATATCTGCATCTTACCGATTCGTATGGGGCGCTGATTTTTCCGGGGCTGATGACACCGTTTCTGATTATTCTAATGAAGAACTTCATCCGTTCGGCCGTTCCCGAGGAGCTGTTCGAATCTGCCAAGATCGACGGAGCCGGTGATTTCAAAATCTATTGGAGGATTGTCCTCCAGCTGTCGATGCCCGGCATCGCCACGGTCGGCCTGTTTCTCGCCTTAGCCTACTGGAACGACTGGTTCTCGTCTTCGCTGTTCATCAATGATCCGCATAAGTACCAGCTGCAGTTCCATCTGTACAATGTAATCAATTCGGCAGCTTTCATTGCCAACATGGGCGCGGGTACCGGTGTCAGCCTGGGCAGTGATTTGCCTACCGAGTCAACCAAAATGGCGATGGCCATCGTCGTTACCGGACCCATTCTGTTTCTGTACCCGTTCATCCAGCGCTATTTTGTAAAGGGCTTGACCGTTGGGGCTGTAAAAGGTTAGAACCGAGTGGCAGAAAGTACCATTACCGTGCTTCTGTTATTCGGCTAACATAGAGTCATACAAGATAAGGGTAGCTCACCAAACGTAGCGTATGCTTCCAAAGTCAGTTTTGTACGAAGCCTGAACAAGGGAGCTGTGCTCACAAAACTTAGCGTATGCTTTCGAAGTCAGTTTTGTACGAAGCCTGAACAAGGAAGCTGTGCTCACAAAACTTTTAGGAGGGTTCATATGAAAAAGAAAGCAGGCAGAAAAACTCTGGCAACGCTTACAACAACTGCGCTGGCCCTATCGCTTCTTGCAGGATGCGGTGGTAACAACAGCAACAGTAATGCTAACAAAGGCAGCGCTGGAACAGAAGGCAAGACCAATACTGCCGCCACAACAGAGGGTAACGCAGCCCCCGCAGCTGAAACTGGAATCGACACCTCGAAGAAGGTTGAGCTTCAGTTCTACATGCTTGGAGACGCTCCGAAGGATCTGCCGATCATTCAAGATGAAATCAATAAGATGGCTCAGGAAGATCTGAATGCTACCGTGAAGTTCAACTATACAAGCTGGACGGACTGGGATCAGAAATACAAGCTGCTGCTGTCCTCCGGCCAGGCGATTGATCTGATTTTCACAGCGGACTGGACCCAATATCAATCCTATGCCAAACGCGGCGCGTTCCTCGCTATCGATGATCTCCTGCCCAAGGCTGCACCGGAGTTGCAGAAATTCGTCCCTGAATCGATGTGGGAGGATGTGAAGGTAGACGGTAAAATCTATACGGTTCCTGCGACCTTTAAAGAATATGTAACTAACGGTTTCGTATATCGCGAGGATCTGCGCAAGAAATATAATCTGCCGGCTCCAAAAGATCTGGCTACCTATGAGGCCTACATGGACGGAATCAAGGCCAATGAGCCGGATATGATGCCTATATCCCTAAACAGCGACATCGGCAATAATCTGCATTACATTTATACGGAGTTGAATAAAATGGTCGGTGCTCTGCCTTACGGTATGGGCGTGAAGTATGAAACACCTACAACAGTCTACTCCTATTGGGGCTCTGATGAGCAAAAAGAAGAGCTGAAGACCATGAAGCGCTGGGCGGACAAAGGGTTTATTCCCAAGAACGTGCTGAACATCAAGGATACGATGCAAGACCCGATTACTTCGGGTAAAGCGGCCAGCATGTTCGGAGATAATCCTAACCGCTTTAACGATATGAAGATGAAGATCAGCACAACACATCCTGAGTGGGAGCTGGCCTATTCTCCATTCGGTAGAACAACAGGATATGCAACGCCGGTACATCCGATACACAATGGTTTTGCCATTCCCAAGAGCAGCAAAAATCCCGAAAGAGCACTTGCTTTCTATCAGAAGCTGGTCCTGGACAAACGGTATAACCAGCTGACGCAATACGGTATTGAAGGCAAGAACTACACTGTAGAGGGCGGTTACTACAAGCTGGTAGGCACTAGCCAATCCAATGGCTTCTCCCGTGAGGGAATGAACGGCTGGGCTTGGAGAAATCCGGAATTCATGTTGTTCGATAAGGGATTTGATGGAGTAAAGGCGATCTTCGACGAGCTAGACAAGATTCAGAAGCCAGATCTGTTCCTGGGCTTTGCGGAGGATTACAGTTCGTATCAGGCTGAAAAAGCGGCTCTGGAGCAGGTAGAGAAGCAGTACCTGTTCCCGCTGGAAGCCGGGCTGGTAGATGATGTGGATAAAGGACTCGAAACCTTTATGCAGAAGGCCAAGCAGGCTGGTCTGGAAAAGATCCAGGCGGAATGGACGAAGCAGTGGAATGCTTATACTGCTGAAAAAGGGATCAAATAATAGAGGAGTGCCCCGGCAGCGGTTTGCCGGGGCTTCTTTTTGTCTGGAGCCCAGCCAACTAGAAAAATGTCATATTTGGTGCTGGCCGTAACTCCAGGGAATGTTTGGACTTCCGGCCGCTGTTGTCTCCAGATGTTTTGGATTGTACCGCTTATAGCGGATAACATTCGGAGACAAAGGCGGACGCTATCGCTCCTCCAGTTCAAAACTTCCCCTACGTTACTTTTCACCTTAATGGTATTTTCCAAGTTCATCAGGACAAGACAAAATGCCCCTTTGCCGCTTCCGGGACAAAGGGGGAGGAGAAGGGGGTTTCTATTTCTTGGAGAACAGCTCGATACTTTGCGTCTCCAAAATTGGATTCCAAATGCGTTCAACCGATATGGTAAGCGGCTGCGGGTAATCTGCAGCTTGACTGTCAAAAGATAAACTCATCTCATCTATTCCTGTGCCATCAATAGAGATCGTGGTGCCGCCGAAATTGTGTAGTGCAGTTTCTCGATTCGTTCTTTCATGCACCTGGCCGTTAGCATCGGTAAAATTGTCGTCGAGCCATGTGCCGGTGTACTCCGCCTGAACCGCCCCTTGCGAATCGGTATAATAAGACAGGTTGGCTACTTTGCGCCGCAGCAGAATCTCATCCGCTGTTGCATTATGCTCTTGCTTGGATGTGACCATTTCAAAATCGTCTGTCGGCGCTTCAATAATCTGCTGCTTGTTCAGATCGGCTACAAATTTCATGCGGTCCGGTTCCAGAGCCGAAATGCCGGCAATCTTCAGCGAGGCGGAATCCGGCTGGTTAAGCCCGGTATGCCTGAACACCAGTGTTGCCTGCGAATGGTCTTTGTACACTTCGGAGTTATCGGCCGTGATTCTGCCCGGATAAACTAATTTATCGATTTGACTCCCGGTTGTTGCGATCAGAACGGGGTTAAGCAGGCTGAACATCCGTTTGGTGTTCGCCTTGTCATACTCCAGATCAACATAGGTATTCAGCGGAGTATATTGCACTTGGAGTACTTTGATCTTTTGACCGTCCACCGTCAGCGTACGATTCACAGACAGTGTACGCTCCTGGTCTTTAAACCTGGCCGGGTCAAGCTCGAACGATACCTCCAGGGCGGTCCGATACTTGTTGCTGCTGGAAGTGAGCGCCTGGTCGGACGTTCCGGTGAGAATCAGAGTGAACTTCACATCCTTGGAATAGGCGATGGAGGCCGGATAGTTGGTGGAATAAATAAAATCCTTGCTTTGGCCGGGCTGGATCCGGGAGTCACTATCGTACGCCATTTCCAGGGCTGCGCCTCGATGCGGATATGGAACCTCGAAATCCCCGAATTGAATCTTCGTATCCGCAGGAATAACTTCTGTATCCGTATCGTTTTGCACGCTGAACAGGATATACACTTTACGGCCATCCGTGACGGCGCCATCCACATTCATGCGGAAACCTTTGTTTGTTGCGCTTTGACGGACCGGCTTGATCAGATCCCGTTCCAGAATGTCAGCAACCAGCCGATTGTGTAAGGGCTGGTTGCGATAGGCCGCAAAATCATCCCAGCTTTTGGTGCTGGCCGCCTGTGCTGAACCGCCGAGGTCAGAATCGCCTGTATCTCCGGCTGGCAGGCCGATGGAGAAGAAAATCAGAAAAATGGCTGCGGCCGTGGCTAATACGGCCCCGGCTCCATAGGAATAGAAACGCCGTTGGCTGCGTTTTTTGCCTTGCGCCACTCCGCTGCGCATTGCATTATAAATTTTCATTTCCCGGATCGTCTCCGCGTTTAGATTGACCTCTCGGGCATCCTGTTTCAGGATATCTTCTTCTTTTTCCAACATCTCAGCCACCTCCCATATGCTCACAAATAATTCCGCAACTGCCCCAGTCCTTCACGCAGCCAGGTTTTGATCGTGCCTTCGGGCTTATTCAGTACCTTGGCAATTTCGGCGGTCGTCATATCCTGGTAATACTTGAGCATCACGGCATGCCTGTATTTCGGCTTCATCCGGTTCATCGCCCGCTCCAGATCAAGACGATCACTGCTCCTCATCTCCTGGGCTTCCTGCTCCTTCAGCTTCTCCGCCGGAACGACGCGTTTTTTGCGCCGCAGCTCATCCATGCAGCAGTTGATGGTAATCCGGATTAGCCACGGTGTGAAGGCCTGTTCGTTTTTGAGCTTTTTGTGCTTCATCCAGGCCCGGCACGAGGCTTCCTGCACCGCTTCCAGGGCATCCGCTTCGGAACGCAGATAGCTGTACGCGATCGCATACAGTTTACGGTGCTCGCCCGCAAGCCGTTGAAAGAATACCTCTTCATCCATCAGCGTAACATCCGCTGTATTGGCCTTGTTCATTATCTTCTCCACCATTCACCATCCCCTCTTCCTTGTTTGTGTCGGTCTATGGAAGAAGTCGCCCCGAAATATGTTTTCACAAGTAAGACGGAGTTGACCGGAAAAACGATTGATTATTTTACTAAATTAAAACACATACAAGAATAGGCCAACCAGTAGTTCTGGCTGACCTAATAATACTAAGACAACCTAAAGGTGTCTTAAGAGGATACTATGCATGCTTGGAGCGGCGGTAATCGGTAGGCGTGGTGCCAAAGCTGCGCTTGAACATCCGGTGCAGGTAGGAACTGCTGGTGAACCCGCAGCGTTCGGCAATGGTGGTTACAGGCAGATCGGTATTCTCCAGCAGGCTGCAGACTTCGCGCATCCGCACCTCCAGGATGACGTCCACGATGCTGGCCATCGTTTGCTGCTTGTATAGGCGGCTGATATAGATCGGCGACATATCCAGCTCGTCAGCAATCTGATTGAGGCTTAGGCTGGGCTCCATGTAGGCCTCATTTATTTTTTGATTGATCAGGCGGACCAGTTCGTGCTGCTTGGAGCTTTTTTTCTCGGCCAGCTGTTCATGCATTTCATTGAAAAGAGCGAAAAAGGCCTGCTCCAGCTCCGCGACCGTTTCTACCAATTCCAAAGTGGGCAGTTCGACAGCCCCCTCATTTTGCAAGCGGTTACGTTTTTGGACGTTGATGATAATCTCCTTGATGGTCACGCTGAGTCTGGATACAGTCAGCTGTACCGACGAGAACGGATAGGCTGAGGTCTCGCGGATAATGCTGCTGAAATGCTCACGGGCTTCTTCCATTTTGCCGCTCATCAGCGCATCGACGAGTCTTTTTTCTTTTTCTGTAGGATAGTGATAAAGGTTAGCTTGAAGGGCATGGATGGACTGGGCGCTGATCATGCAGCCATGCCCGTAGAACAGCCTATGATTGGAAGCTTCCCTAACCTGCTTATAGAGCTGGTGCAGCTGCAGGGGATTGCGGTCAATATGACTATAGGTAAGGGTCAGACTCACCTTCAAATAGTCGGAGCAGGCTTGCTGAATCTGGCGGAGCAGCGTCTCAATCAGTTCGGTGTCCGTGTATTCCTTGGGATCTACAATATTCAAAAGCACCAGGATGCCGTCATCGTTCATGTCTACAGTCTCCACACGATAGGTCTGACCACAAATTTCTGAAGCGATATTCATAATGGCGAACTTGTAGGCCAGTAAATACGATGAACGGGATTCCCTGAACTCCTGGTAATTGTCAATCCGCAGCAGAATCAAGCGGTAATCATCATTGAAGGTGAAATGGATACCGAGCTGGCGCAGCTTCTCGACCTGCTGGATGGATTGCAGGGGCTTGAGGCCGAGAATCAAATCGCGCAACGTATTTTGCCGGATGGTGAACATGCTGTCGCGTTTTTCGGATTCCAGAATATTCATCTCCCGGACAATCCGGTCGATGGGAAGATATAGTCTGCGCGACATGAGCCAGGAGAAGGCGATACCTGCCACAAAAATCAGTGCGGCAATCAGCAGGGTGGCGTTGCGGATGCTGTTGGTCTGCTTGGTGATGATATCGTAAGGTGTGATGCGCACATACTGCCAGCCTAAAGCATCCTGCGAAGTATATGAGATCAGCGAGCTGATCCCGCCGAATTTACCGATAAAAGAGCCGGAGGCCTGACCCTGAATCCGCTGCTGAACCCAATTGGTCTCCAGCGGAGACAATTCCTGCGGCTCAAGACTGCCTACGGACAGAAATTTTCCTTGATCAGCGAGAATAAAGGTAGCGCTCCTGGAGTCCACGGGACTGGTGATTTCTTTGTTAATCCATGGCGCCGAAATGTTGACAATAACGGCAGAATTGATGGCCCGGTCCCAGCCAATGGCGTCGAAGCACAGGAAGGTATAGGCCCGGACCCGGTCATTCTCCGCGGCGCCGTTGGAATACACGCGTGGAATGGGGGTGAACGGTTTGTATTCCTGATAATGATTCAGAATATCCAGAATGCTCGTGTCTACTAATTCCTGCTCCGTAAATACACCGTTCTGGCCGTGTGAAGAGGCGATGTACAGCTTTGCGCTTTTGGGATTGTAGACATAGATGGACTCGATATAAGGCATGGAGCTGAGGTAATTCCCCAGTTCGGACATGGCTGCCGTAACATCATAGATATCCGGTTTGTCGTAAAATACAATTTTGGAGACAGTGCTGTTGCGGTAGATCTGAAATGAAAGCGATTGCGCGGCATCGGTCATGTTGACCACCTCTTTGCTCGTTTGCGTGAGGTTGCCAAGGTCGGAGCGGAAAGCCTGCGTTTTTTCCACGCCAATATAATAGTTGTAATAGATGATGGTGGAGACAAGGAAGGTTAAGGACACACATAACGTCATACTGACCAATATTTTGCTGTACAGTGCTCTTTTGTTGCCGATCTTGTTCAGTCTCATAAGCATCCCCCTGATTCACTGTGTATGGGTGTGATGATCACGCCTTCTCTCTATTGTTCACAGTATCAGTATAAGCTTCACACCGTGAACAGAACAGTGGAGCAAGATGAGAATATTGCACAGGCTGAAGTTCAAGGGAGTGAACAAATCTAATATTTATGTACAAAAGCTACTTACAGCGCATTTTGATTTCTTGATAAAGTAAATGTACACAACATAATCCAATTGTGCTAGGCTAATTAATATTTATTTTGCTGGTACAACTTTACTCTTGTGGATATGAGAGGGGAGCAGGACGATTGCTGAAAGTAATGCTGGTGGATGATGAGCCATGGGTGCTCGAAGGATTAAGGACTATGGTGGACTGGAAGAAATATGGATTTGAAGTGTGCGGGGGGGCTCAGAACGGCCCGGATGCGTTCAGGATGATTCAAGAGCTTCGGCCGGATTTGGTGCTCACGGACATTAATATTCCTGTGATGAATGGATTGGAGCTGATAACCAGGGTGAACGAAATAATGGACAAGGCGCCGCGGTTTGTAATTTTGAGCGGATATGACGACTTCAATTATGCCCGGACAGCCCTGCGTGAGCGGGTCGATCAATATTTGCTGAAGCCGATTGACGATGAGGAGATAGGGGCTCTCTTAGATAAGCTAGGCAGGATGATCCGATATGAAATCGCTTCCGAAAAAGAACGCTGGAAGGAACAGGCCTGTTTGACCAGCCATCTGCTCGGCCGTTTCATTCAGGGCGAAGACAGCGAAGAACTGCGCCAGCTCTCCAGGGATGTGCTGCAGCTTGATGAAGATGCTGAACTGGTGTGCATTCTGATTGCAGCCGCTACTCCTGTGGTCCATGCAGAGAGACAGAGGGATGGAGGATTTCCTTGGGATATCAGTTATGCGTTTCAGGATGGCGCGGGCCGGGCGGGACTGGTCGTGCAGTCCGCTGCCTTGTCTTCCGATGCGCTGGAAGGAGCCGTCAGTCTGCTGCAAAGAGAACTGGCGGAAGAGCTTCAGGAGCCTGTTATTGTAATGGTCAGCGACCGGCTGACCGGTATGGCCGCCATCCGTGAGAGCTATCTGCAGACTCTTGAGGTGTGGAAGCTTAAGTACCAGAGAGAGCGCAGCGGGATTTTCCATTACAGTGATCTCAAGAAATGCCGGCCGGAGAAAAGGATTCATGAAGAAGGGTTCACGGCACTTGTGAACAAGGTCAAGGCGGGTGAAGCAGCGAAGCTGCAGGTTTATGTCAAGGAGGCTTTTGCGGGGTTTGGTGGTAAGCTGTTCACGGTAGAAGAGGTCCAGGCAGAGGTTGCCCATCTGGAAATGACTCTATACCGCCACCTCAAGGAGATGAATGGTGATCCTGACATAGTGATGGGTAATCTCCAGGCTGAATTCGGAAATCTCGGAGGGCTTGGTGATTATTTTCTGCTGAGCAGTTATGTACACAGGCTGTGTACAGAGAGTACTGTCTATCTGGCGGAATTGAAGCAGGCCAACCAGGGAAACACCATATTTAACGTCATACAGTATGTAGATCTTGAGTTCAGGGGGAAGCTGCAGCTTCAGGATCTGGCCAGGCAGTTTCACATGAATTCCACCTACCTGGGACAGTTGTTCCGCAAGGAGACCGGGTGCAGTTTCAGCGAATATGTGAATGAGAAGCGGATTGAAGCAGCCAAGGGGCTGCTTAAGCGGACGCAGCTCAAAATATCGGATATCGCGCTGCAGGTCGGTTTTTCGAATACGGACTATTTCATCGAGAAATTTAAGGGAATGGTGGGGGTCCCGCCCTCCGTATACAAATATTCGGGCAACAATAAGCAGTTCTAAGAAAGCCGGTGCGTGCCATGGAGAAAAAAAGATTCCGGTTTGCTCATTTTGTGAATGATATTCCGCTGAACTATAAATTTTTTCTGATTTACTTCGTGGGTGTCCTGCTTCCCATCATGATCATCAACCTGGTCTTCCTGGACCGGATCACCGATCTGATCCGCTCAAGAGAGCAGCAGAATCTGGAGATCTCGCTGGAGCGGGCACGGAAGGATATTCATGATTATATCGAGGGCGGGGTCGCGGTGGCCTACACACTGTCCACGGACAAGAATCTGTATGAAATGCTGGACCGGGAGTATAAGAATCTCATCGACTTTTATGGTGCCTATGACGAACAGCTCCGGGACCGCTTGAACAGCTATATGCCGGTGAACAACCAGATTGACCGGATCAGTATATTTACGGACAACCGCTCGATCGTATCCGGGGGCAACTATCAGGCCATAAACAATCGGGTCTGGAACAGTGACTGGTATAAGCAGCTGAAGACTTCGCATAATCAGGTTGTTGTAACCGCTTACCGTACGAGTGTGGAAGGAAATGCATCCGCTTCTATTCCAGCTCTCAGTGTGGTCCAGATTATGAACAACTTCAGGAATTACAATACATACGAGAAGCTGGTACGGATCGATCTGGATCTTACTGAAATCTATGATGTGATTGCCCGTGAAAAAGATTATCTCAGTCTGTATCTGGTCAACGAGCAGAATCAGATTGTCATGTCGGCGGACAGCGGCTATCAGCGGATCACCGACGAGCCCTACCCGCTGTTCAAACAGCTGGATGATGGATCCAAGGAGGATGTTCATATCGCACCCTTAGGCACAGCCGTCTACCTGAAGGGCTGGCGGATTGTCGGGATCACCCAGGGGGAGCGGATTACGCAGGCGGTGCTGGATATGCGGCTGTATGCCGCCTTTCTGGCGACCACGATTACCTTGCTGACCAGCGGCTTTATCTATGTGATGCTGAGATCGTATAACTACAGGGTCAAGCGGCTCTCCAGACATATGCAGAAGGTGACGAACGAGAAGTTTGAGCTGATCCGCATTGACGAAGGCCGCGACGAGATTGGAGGACTAATCCATAATTTCAACCGGATGACCACCCGGATCAATTCGCTGATCAATGACGTGTACAAGCTGGAAATTCAGAAAAAAAATCTGGAGATGGAACGTGTCAGGGCCGAACTCAATTTCCTCCAGAGTCAGATGAATCCCCATTTTCTGTTCAATACGCTGAATGCGATCCTGGTCGTCTGCACCAAAAACAATTACTCCGATGTGACGGATATTGTGAAAAGCCTGTCTAAGCTGCTCCGGAGGCTGCTGAGCTGGAAGGAGGATCTCGTGTCGCTGGAGGAAGAAATGTCGTTCATTGAGATGTACTTGAAGATCGAAAAATTCAGGTTCAGAGATAAATTCGACTATGTGTTCGAAATCGATGAGCAGTCGAAAAGGTACAAAATTCCCAAGCTGAGTATGCAGCCGCTGGTGGAGAATTCCTGCAAGCACGGGCTGCAGACCATTGAGGGCCTGGGTATTATTACGGTGAAAACAGCTGTTGAGGACAACCGCCTGCAAATTACAGTGTCCGATAACGGCAAAGGCATCGAGGCCGGGCGGCTCAAGGAGCTGATGGGTGCCATAAGGAACGAGGATTCTTCGGGAGCAAATGTCGGACTGCGCAATGTATACCGCAGACTGGAGCTGTATTATCAGGATCAGGTCCGATTCGAGATGATCAGTACGCCGAACCAGGGGACCGTTGTGACCTTTGGGATTCCGCTTCGGCTACTGGAAAGGTTGTACCCGTTTGAAGGTGAGGGAGACGTATGAACTATAAAGTGCTTTTGATTGATGACGAACCGAGCAGCCTTGAGGGGCTGATGTTGTGGATCGACTGGGAGGCGCTTGGCTTCGATGTTTGCGGAACCTGCAGCAATGGCCGGGAGGGAATAGAGCAGATGCGGCGGCTGCAGCCGGATCTGGTGATTACGGATGTGAACATGCCTGTAATGAACGGTCTGGAGATGGTTGCTGCCTGGCGCCGGGAAGAGCCGGAGAAGATCAGATTCGCGATATTAAGCGGCTACAGTGAGTTCGAGTATGCACAGACGGCCATCCGGTACGGCATCCATCATTATTTGCTAAAACCGGTTTTTCCAGAGGAGACCGCGGAAGAGCTGAAGGCAATCCATCAGGAACTGGAACGGGACAACCGCCGGCTGCTGATGAATCAAATGGCTTCCTCCGAAACGATAGCTGCGGGAATGAAAAGGATGCTGCTGCATAAGCCGGATGACCAGCAGGCGCAGGCGCTTCCGGCGGGACTGCCTGAGGGTATGGACTGGTGGAATATACTGCTGCTTCAGACCATACCGGAGCTGTATCCCGAGCTGAGGGGCAGAGTGGCAGCTCTTGTCGCTGAACAACAAGCAATGTATTTAGTGGACCTGGAAGCAGGCAGCTTGGCTGTTGTATTCGGCTATAGAAACCGCTTTCCGGCAACAGCGGCGGACGTGCTCGCCCCGCTACAGCAGGAATATGCCGGCAAGCCCCTGTTGATTTCACTCGGAGCCGCAGGCAAATCTCCACTGTACCTGGCAGACAGCTACCGGACGGCGAAGGCAGCGGGGCTGCATTACTTTTACCGGACGCCGCCGGTCGGCCTTATATCCTATCAGGAAATTAACAACTATCCGTTTAGCTATCACTATGACCATATCCGGTTGATGGATGCCATTCTGGCTCCGGTCAATACGCTGGATCCCGAGGGATTCAGGCAAGCGGTTGATTCGGCGGCCCATAGTTTTCTTGAACAGCATGTGGCACCTGAAGTGGTAAGGAAGCTGGTCATCCATCTCATGTACCAGATGATCGGGCTGACTCCGGAAGGCTGTGAACTCCGCGGGCCGTTCTTGCCGGGAAGCTTTGACGCTGCTGAAATGCCGCATGCCATGCTTAACTTAACGGGGTTAATGAAGCTGTTGTCCACCTGCGGCGAAGCCTGTATTGAACTGCTTGTACAGGTGCAGCGCCAGGGCTCCCATGGAATTGTCCAGGAGATTAATCAGTATATCGGAGAGCATTACCGCGAAACGCTGACGATACAGAAGCTGGCAGAGATTTTTTATCTGCATCCGGTGTATCTTGGACAGCTGCTCCGCAAAAAGAACGGTATTCCTTTCAATGAGCAGCTGCATACGCTACGGATTGAAAAGGCGGCGGCCCTGCTCCGGCAGAGTTCGCTGAAGCTCTCGGAGATTGCCGATCAGGTAGGGTATACGAATTATGGGCAGTTCCTGAAACAGTTTGAGAAGAAAATGGGCACCGGTCCCGGGCAGTACCGCAATACAAAGTCCTAAACTTTTTGGGGGGTACACCTTTAGTTCGGTCGTATTTTCCACCCTGCAACACCTCTATAATTTAGGAATGTAAGTGCTTACAAGGTGGATATACAAAACCAATATGGAGGTGCCTTATGGGGGGCAAGTCGAAAAATATGTTCAAGCTATCCCTGATTGTCCTGTTATCCCTAAGCTTCACACTGGCAGGCTGCGGTGGCAACAACAGCAACAACGGCAAGGATGCGGCGAAGAATGATGGGGCTAATGCTACACAAGCGGCGGCTAATACGGATGGCAAGGTTGGGCCGTTCGACATCAGTGTCTTCATCGGAGAAGCGGGCCAGCCGCCGACACCGGATAACAAAATCTTCAAGAAGATCAAGGACGAAACAGGAGCCAACTTTAATTTCGAATATTTGGCCGGGGATATCAATCAGAAGCTCGGCGTTATGATCGCAGGACAGGATTACCCGGATATGATGACAGGGAATACGAAGCTTACAGCGGCAGGAGCTTATATTCCGCTGGAAGACCTCATCGAGAAATACGCTCCTAATTTGAAAGCGCATTACGCAGATTATTGGAACATGATGAAGGATCCGAATGACGGACATATCTACATTCTGCCTAACTATGGTGTATACAACGGTGAAGTAAAGAGCTCCTGGTATTCAGGACCGGCCTTCTGGATTCAAAAAGCCGTGCTCAAGGAATTCGGTTATCCAAAAGTTAAAACACTGGATGAATATGTGGACCTGATTGCCAAATACAAAGAAAAATATCCGAAGATTGACGGAAGCCCGACTGTTGGCTTCGAAATACTTAACTATGACTGGAAAAACTGGGGTCTGCTCAACGCGCCTCAGCATTTGATCGGCCATCCGAACGATGGCGGTGTTGTTGTAACTGATGGAGTAGCGGAGATTTTTGCTGACAAGGATTATGCCAAGAAATATTATCAGAAGCTGAACGAAATGAATCAGCAGGGGCTGATCGACAAAGAAACCTTCGTTCAGAACTATGACCAGTATATGGCAAAGCTGTCCAGCGGAACGGTTCTCGGAATGTTCGACCAACACTGGAACTTTAGTGCGGCGGAAGATTCCTTAACCACACAAGGGAAGATCGAGCGGACCTATGTTGGGCTTCCTCTGGTTTATGACGCATCCACCAAAGACTACTACCGGGATCTTGCAGTGCTGAACCTGAACAACGGACTCGGAATCAGCATTAATGCCAAGGACCCTGTGAAGATTATCAAGCTGCTCGAAACGCTGATCAGCGAGGATTGGCAGAAGACCTTCTCCTGGGGGATTGAGGGTGAAGATTACATTGTCAAGGACGGCAGATTTATGAAAACCCAGGAACAACGGGACAACGCCGCTGATCCGACGTGGCAAATGGCTAATAAAGCTAAGACTCTCTTCGGCTATCTCCCTAAGCTTGAGGGCAGCTACAGTGATGGCAACTCCACGGATGCGTCAGCACAGCCTGAAGAATATGCAGCCAGTGTGAAGCCTTACGATAAGGAAGTGCTTGCTGCATACGGATTTAACAGTTACGTGGATTTCTTCAGTAAACCGCCAGCGAACCCAGTCTATTACCCGGCCTGGTCCATTGACCTCGTGGAAGGCTCGGATGCGAAAATTGCCAACACTAAGCTGAATGAATTGTCCACCAAATACCTGCCGAAAGCCATTTTAGCTGATCCGGGTAAATTCGATTCCATCTGGAGCGATTATGTAGGGGACATCAAGAAGGCCAATGTGAAGGCTTATGAAGACAAGATCAATGAGCAGATCAAATGGAGAATTGATACCTGGAGTAAATAAGCTGCGGCGTTAAGAGGTTGGAATCACCAGGAGGTGCAGGGCCATCAAGAAGGCTCTTGCACCTCCTGAAATAAATGATTGTGTGGGGAGATAAACCTATATGGATGAGACCTTAGGGAAAGATAGCGTCGCCTTGCATCCAAAGAAAAGAAAGAAGCAGCCCATTACGTGGTCGCTGATCAAAAATCAGAATCAGCTGATTTGGATGTCTGTTCCCTTATTGCTGTATATTGTGCTTTTTGCGTATGTCCCTGTGTGGGGCTGGACCATGGCTTTCCAGAATTACCGGCCGGGCCGTTCCTTCAGTGAGCAGGAATGGGTGGGCTTCAAGCAATTTAAATTTCTGTTTACAGACGATAATTTCCTCCGTGTGCTGCGCAATACACTGGCGATGGGAATGATCAATCTGGTTCTCGGGTTTGTCACTGCCATTGTCCTGGCCCTGCTGCTGAATGAAATCCGCAAGGTGTTCTGGAAAAGAATAGTGCAAACCATCTCCTACCTGCCCCATTTCCTGTCCTGGATTATCGTAACAGGTATTGTGGCTACGTCGCTCTCCATCAATGACGGGATTGTCAACATTGTTCTGATGAAGCTGCATATCATCAAGGACCCGATTCTGTGGCTCAGTGAGGGGAAATACTTCTGGGGCATCGTCGGAGCTTCGCATGTGTGGAAAGAGGTTGGCTGGAATACCATCATTTATTTGGCCGCTATTGCCTCCATTGACCCTGCATTGTATGAAGCCGCTGAAATCGACGGCGCCAGCCGATACAAAAAAATGAGATTTGTAACTCTCCCGGGGATTAAAGCGACAATTGTTATTCTGCTGATCATGTCTGTAGGACATGTACTCGAAGCGGGCTTTGAAGTACAGTATTTGCTCGGCAACGGGCTTGTAATGGATTGGTCGGAAACGATCGATATTTTTGTACTCAAATATGGGCTTGCCCAGGGCAACTATTCACTGGCCACTGCTGGCGGGATCTTCAAGACGGTCGTTAGCGTCACTTTGCTGCTGATGGCAAACTGGACAGCGAAACGGCTCGGGGAAGAGAGGTTATTATAGCATGGCGAACCAGCAAATTAGCCGAGGCACTACGCCAGGCCTATCCGTGAAAAAAAGCTTGAGACCCAGCGGACTGGAACCGGTTCTCTTCCATAGTTTTAATACGGTGTTCATGATCTGTCTGGTGCTCGTTACTTTATATCCATTCATAAATACGATTGCCGTTTCGTTCAATGCGGGGAATGATACTATCCGCGGCGGTATCTATCTGTGGCCGAGAGTGTGGACCACGCAGAATTACAAGGCCATCTTTGCTTCCGGTACCATCTATGATGCATTCTGGATCTCGGTGGCGCGGACCGTCATTTCGACAATCTTAAATATTTTTCTGACCACCATGCTTGCGTATACGCTCAGCCGAAAAGATTATGTTTTCCGCAAGCCGATCACCATTATCTTTGTGCTTACGATGTATTTCAGCGCCGGTCTGATTCCCAATTATTTTTTGATTAAGGATCTGAACCTGCTGGGCAGCTTCTGGGTCTACATTTTCCCTACGATGATCAGCGCATTCAACATGATCGTCATCCGCACCTATATTGGTACGATCCCGGAAAGCCTGCTGGAATCGGCCCGGATCGACGGTGCAGGCGACTTCAAAATTTTCATGCGTGTGGTACTCCCCCTGTGCAAGCCGGTGCTGGCGACCATCGCGCTATTTGTGGCGGTTGGGGCATGGAACTCATGGTTCGACGCTTTTATCTACACCTCGTCCAAGCAGAGTCTTAGCACACTGCAGTATGAGCTGATGAAGCTGCTGTCTTCCACGATGAACTCCAACAGCAACCCGAACGTTGCCGCAGGTGTGGGGATGGACCGGGATTCCGCCAAAGCAATGGTAACCCCGCTATCCATCCGGGCAGCCATAACCATAGTGGCCTCCGTACCGATCCTGGTCGTATATCCGTTCATGCAGAAGTATTTTGTAGTAGGCCTGAACGTCGGCAGTGTAAAAGAATAAATTCGCCGCAAGTACAGCCGCCGAAAGACTTACGGAGCCTGCATTACAATCCTTATGCGTACACTACAGACATCGCTGATTTCAATCAGCGGTGTTTTTGTCATGGGTAGCTGGTATATCATTTTCAGATAAATGATGACACAGCGAAGAAAATACCTTATTATTTAAAGAGATTTTTAATAAAACAGTTTTTAAATAATGGTAATACACTTATTGGGAACAAGGGCTTTAGTCCAGGCGGCCTGGAAGGAGGGCTTCATATTCTATCACTGAATGGAGTAAGCAAAGGCTTTGATCTGAAGGAAGGACGGTACCTTGCGGTGGATAAAGTCTCGCTCGAAGTTCGGGCTGGGGCCATCCATGGCGTCATCGGAGCCAGCGGGGCAGGGAAATCAACGCTGCTGCGGCTTATTAATCTGCTGGAGCGCCCGGATGAAGGTACCGTGTCCATAGACGGCAGGCTGCTGACAGAACTGCCGGAGAAGCTGCTGCGTCAGGAGCGGCAGAAGATCGGTATGATCTTCCAGCAATTTAATCTGGTGGGCAATGCCTCCGTCAGCCGGAATGTCGCCATTCCGCTGGAGCTGGCCGGAGTGCCGCGGAGCGGACGGATGGAGCGGGTGCGGGAATGCCTGAAGTTCGTGGGGCTTATGGACAAAGCAGAGCAGTACCCTGCCCAGCTTAGCGGAGGGCAGCGGCAGCGGGTGGCCATCGCCCGTGCGCTTGCGAACAGCCCGAAGCTGCTGCTGTGCGATGAGCCAACCTCCGCGCTGGACCCCGGGACCACAGCAGATATTCTGGGCGTGCTCCAGCATATTAATGACGTGCTGGGGGTAACTGTAATCATCGTTACGCATGAGCTGGATGTCGTCCGGAGGATCTGCACTGATGTTTCCGTGATGGAAGGCGGACGCATCGTCGATTCCTTTTCCCGGGAAGACGCCGGGTTCCTTGCACCGGAAGATCACATGGGCAGCTACCGTGAACGGATTACGGGCAAAGCGGGGAAAGCACATGTTTGAGGATATGCTGAAATACCAGGATCAGATGTGGTTGTCCATCGGGGAAACGTTTGTGATGGTGGGGATTTCGGTAGGCGCGGCAGTGCTGCTGGGGCTTCCGCTTGGGACTGTTTTATACTTTTGCCGCAAGGGCCAGCTCTATGAGAACAAGACGTTGTCGCTAGTCCTGAACAGCATCGTCAACGTGGTCCGTTCCTTTCCGTTCCTGCTGCTGGTGGTTGCGCTAATTCCCTTCACCCGCTTCCTGGTGGGTACAGCCATCGGTACCATGGCAGCAACCGTGCCATTGTCCATTGTCGCTATCGCCTATTATTCTCGGCTGGTCGAGCAGTCTTTGCTGGAGGTTCCCAAGGGGACAATTGATGCTGCGTTGTCCATGGGAGCATCGAAGCCGGGCCTGATCTTCAAGTTCCTGTATGTGGAAGCCCGTTCGGGTCTGGTGCTGGGACTGACGGCTTCGACGATCAGCTTCATTTCATTCTCAACCGTGATGGGGGTGGTCGGCGGGGGAGGGGTTGGCGATTTCGCCATCCGCTACGGGTATCAGCGTTTTGAGACGGAGGTTATGGTCTATGCGATTCTCGTGATGATCCTCCTGGTACAAATCATCCAGTTTGCAGGGAGTACGCTGGCAAGGCTGCTGGATAAACGCTGAGAGACCGTGGAGTTTCAGGAGAAAGATGATATCAAACTATAAAAATGGGGGTTCACTGCACCAATGAAAAAAACGTTGAAATATACACTTATGCTGCTCGTACTGGTCATGATTGCCGCAGGCTGCGGAAACAACAAGGAGGCCGAAGATACTCCGGCAGCAACCAGTTCCGAGCCTGTCAAAATTAAAGTAGCCTCGCTCATCCCGCCGATGACCGATATTCTTGACATCGTGAAACCGCTGCTCAAGGAAGACGGTGTGGATATGGAGATCGTCATCCTGTCTGACAATGTCCAGCCGAATGAGGCATTGGCGAATAAGGAAGTGGACGCGAACTTCTTCCAGCATGTGCCTTATATGGAGCAGTTCAATGCGAGCAAAGGCTCCAAGCTGGTAGCGGTTCAACCGGTATATGATGCGATCTACGGCGGTTACTCCAAGCGTTACAAGGCAATTGCTGATCTGCCGGAAGGTGCAACACTGGTTATGGCGAATGATCCATCCAATATCGGGCGTTCGCTGCAAATGTTCGCCAAAGCCGGAATGATTAAGCTGAAGGAAGGCGTGGGCATTCAAGCGACCCAGGCTGATATCACAGAGAACGCCAAAAACTTCAAGTTCAAGGAAGTTGACCTGCTGATGCTGGCCCGCACGCTGGATGATGCCGATCTGGTGGCTATGACTCCTGCTTATGCAAGTCCGCTTGGACTGACACCGAAGAAGGATGCGCTGATCACCGAAGGTAAGGATTCCGAATTCACCATTACACTGGTGGCACGTGAGGACAACAAGAACTCCGACGCTATTCAAAAGCTGGCGAAACGCATCAGCGGCCCGGAAGTGAAAAAGTTCCTTGAGGACAAATACGCAGATATTTCTCTGCCTGCGTTTTAAAGCAGTTAGCTGCGGCTTGCTCGTCGTATCTGTCTGCTTGTGATAATTGCATAGTATCCAATAAGCAAAGCAGCGCTCTCCATGGATGGGAGAACGCTGCTTTTGTTATAGCGGTTTGACAGTGCAACAGGCTGTTCTAGGACATGAAAGTCCATGTCTGGATAAGTAAGCCTAGATCAATAAAGATGTCAGCCCAATACTTTACCGGACATAGCAACCTCATACTGCGCCGATTCGATCCAGCTGCCCGTGGTGAAATCCCGTCCCTTTACAAGTACTTTGTCGGGGTAGACTTCCACATAGAAACCTTGACTGCCGTTCTTGTGCTCATCTGCATTTGTCCAGAGGTAGGCCACAGAAGCGCTATTGAACATGGTAGCCGTCTCCCCGTTGCCGGGATACATTGTATTGTCTACTTCCAGTTCCCAGTGGGTATGTCCTGTAAAGAGCAGGGTCTGCGGATATTTGGACAGGATGGAGCGCAGCTCCTTGTCCTGTGTGACGCCATACCATTCCTGAGACTCCAATGATCCGGCTACAGTATCCTTGAGCGGCTGATGCAGGAAAAGAAAAACAGGCTGATCCAGCTTCGGGCGCCCGCTCACCGGCTGTTCCTTCAACAACTCTCCAGCTGGCGGCTGCCCGCTTGATGGTTGTCCAACCATTTGCCGGTTGTCCTTTGACGATCCCCCCGTCAGTTTTTCCCCGAGCTTCTGGTCCAGCCAGCGGAGCTGCTCGTCCGACAGATTGCAGAACGTTGGGAGGCCTTCCTCTGTTCCCATGAAAATAAAATGATAACCGCCGATCCAGTGGTCGTGGTAGGGGCCGGGCATTCCCATACGGGAGGTATACATCGCCAGGCGCGATTCCCAGTGCCCGAGGCCGACGTCATGGTTCCCTAATGTGTAGCGGATCTCCGGGAGTGCTGCCTGGTGCAGCTTCAGGATACGGTGCACTTCATCGTACTCTTCCCCGAAGCCGTGATCTGTAATGTCCCCGATATGCATGATCCCGCTGCTGCCCTGAGCATGGTCCGCCAGATCTTGCAGTGCCCGCTCGAAATTCTGATTGTACTCATGGGAGGGATCGGCAGTAACATGGGTATCCGTGATGATCTGAAAAGTAAGCAGTGGCTGTTGTCCGCCCGGCAGGTTTGTACTCATTTACAAGAGCGCCTCCTTGGATGTTGTATGGCTGCAAGCTGATTCTGATGCTTAAGAATGGCATACCTTCAATTCTATCGCGGCCGGCCTCCTTAGTGCCCTTTAGTGCTTATGTTCAAGCCCACAATTCCGGCTACAATAACGGTCACCCACAAGAGGGAGGACAGGGTCAGCCGCTCTTCAAAATACACCGCCCCCACCACGGAAATCAGGATAATTCCTGCACCCGACCACACCGCATAAGCTACCCCGACCTTAATGGAGGTGAGCGCCACATTGAGTGAGGTGAAGCTGATCCCGTAGAACAGGAACATTAGCACAGAGGGCCAGGGCCGGGTGAAGCCTTGGGATATCTTCATGGAGATGGTTCCGGAGAGCTCGAACAGAATCGCCATCGTGAGAAAAAACCAAGCCCACACCCCTTCGGCCCTCACCTTGCGTTCCTTCTAATACTGAGTTCTGCATAGGACTGCACAAGGATATCGGCATCCGGCAAAATAACGCCCACGTCTGCATCGCCATCCACGCCTGCATCGCCATCCACGCCTGCTGCGTCCGCCTCGCCGGTAATCCCGATGGCTACGGCCGCCTCGCCGGTAATCCCGATGGCTACGGCCGCGCCTGCTGCCTTGGCCATTCTCATATCCCCGTTCGTATCGCCGATGACCGCGGCCGCGGCAGGTTGAACCCCAAGCCGTGTGCAGGCGAGCAGCACCATATCAGGGAACGGCTTGCCCCGTTCTGCCTGATCGGTGCCGATCACAACGGAAAAATAATTGCGGATACCGAGCCAGCGGAGGTGGTTCTCCGCCGCTGCTGTTTCATCGGCGGTCACTACGGCCAGGAGAATGCCGCTGGCTGCGCAGTCATCAAGGAAGCGCAGCAGGCCGGGGAGAGGGAGCACCGGGCGGCTGCGCTCCAGCATGGCATCTGCTTCCCTGCGGCAGTGATCCACAAGTTCCATGGATTCAGCCCAGGACAAGCCAAGCAGATAGCCCTGCCAGCACAGAATGGCATACAGGTCGCTCATCGTTCCCATAGCCAGGGGGCCATTGCGGTCATAATCAGTAATTCTGCCTTCTGCATCGTGAATCGTCCCCAGCAGGGACGGCCGGTGCTGTGCCGGGAATTCAAGACCACGTTGTTGCAACTGACGGGTGAACTGTCCCAGGAAACATTCGCTCCAGCTTCCCCAGAGGGAGACAAACTGCAGAAGGGTGCCATCCTTGTCGAACAGGATCGCCGATATGGATTGATTCCCTTGCGGAGTAATGAGCTCAGGCATGCTGCCGCCCCCTTAGAGTAAATAATTCATGTTTTTGAATACGATAGTTGCCGCTTATTTTACTTTATCCAGTGCCGCCTGGGCGGTTTGCTGTGCCTCTTTCAGAGCCTCTGCCGCCGGAATATTCTCAATCTGCACCTTGTCCGCAGCGATGGTCAGCGCATCGTTGATTTTGCCGCCGGTAGGGTCCTGGAAGGGAGCGGAGGCGTGCGAGGCCTGCATCAATGGAATTTTGATCTGCGGATGGGTCTTGCTGAACGAGATGAATGCCGGATCTTTGAGCGCAGACTGGCGGACGGAAATATATCCGGTGTTAATCGACCAGAAGGCAGTATTCTCGGAGTTCGTGAAGTAGCTCAGCCATTTCATCGCTGCTTGTCTCTCGGCATCTCCGGCCTTGGCGGGAATACCGGCCATAATCGCCTGAGCCACCGGCTTGCCTTCTCCAGCCCCGGCCCAGCCCGGCTGCTCCATGGCTGAGACGATGCTGAAATCGAGATCGCCCTGGTCGCCGCTGGAGCCGATGTATCCGGCTGCTTGGCCCTTCATTACATCGTCAATGGTCTTGTACCAGTACTCCCAGCCTTGGCCGCCAGAGTGAATGCGCATGGTCTTGTCCTCATGAATCCATTTGCGGAACAGGTCCCAGGTTTCGATCCACTCAGGCGAGTCGATGGTTACCTTTGTGCCGTCTTCACTAAGAATGCTGCCGCCTTTGCTGAGTACGGCATCGATCATATTGCCCGAGCCCCACATGGGCTCCCAGCCGAAGAAGGTGGTTTTGCCGCCTTCTTTGACAGCCATTTTCTCAGCGGCTGCGGCCAGATCCTCCCAGGTTTTCAGCTGGCTGGCGTCGATACCGCTTTTCTCGAAGGCATCCTTGCGGTAGTACATAACCTGGGTCGTTCCATACATGGGGAGGAAGTATTGCTTACCGTCAACCTGGCCCTGGTTCAGGAAGGTCTGGACAAAATCCTCTTTATGAAAATCCGGCTGCCGGGCGATCAGCTCATCCATCGGTGCGAAATAACCTTTGCGGGCCCAATCTATATTGGAGGAGAGCACAGCCGCAGGGACCTGACCGGTGGCAATAGCCGCCTGGAGCTTCCGCTCGGTTTCAGTGTAGTCTGCCTGCACAATACCTTTGACAATGACCTCCTGCTGCGAGGCGTTGAATTTCTGAATGAGCGATTCCATATTTTCACCGAGCTTGCCGCCCAGTCCATACCAGAATTCAATGGTTACCGGTTTGCTTTGGGCTGGAGGGGCTTCTACGGCAGGGGCTGCGGATGCTCCGCTTGCCTCCGTAACCTTATCTGAAGCAGTATTTCCGCTGCAAGCCGTGAGTAATGAGAAACCGGCAATCATGGATACCCAAGGCAACCTTTTTAATACGTTCATCATCATTCTCCTCTTTGTTTGGAAATGTAAGATTTCAGCCTTTACTTGCGCCTGCGGTCATATTGACACTTTGCATAATCGTTTTTTGCGCCAGCAGGAAGACAAGCAGCAGCGGGGCGATGGTGAAGGCGCTGGCGGCCATGATTAGCGGCCATTGTAATCCGTATGCACCCCCTTCCACGAAAAAGCTGCGCAGGCCGGCCGAGACCAACTGGAGGTCAGGGTCTTTGGTAATCAGCATCGGCCAGAAATAATTGTTGTATTGTTCAATGAAGGTAATCAGTGCCAGCACGGCAAAGGAAGATCTCGTAACCGGTACAAGCACCGTCCACAGAATCCGCATATGCGAGGCGCCATCCACTTCACCAGCCTCCACCAGCTCATGGGATACTTGAAGGAAAGACTGTCTAATCAGAAAGATCGAGAAGATACTTACACAATTGGAAAGAATCAGACCGGCATACGAATTCAGCAGATGCAGCTCGGACAGCACAAGGTAGCCGGGCAGGTACACTGCTGTAGCCGGCACCATATATCCAAACAGAATTATGCCGGCAAAAAGCCCCTTTAGGCGGAATTTCATATGCGTCAGCGCATAAGCCATCATACCGGAATTGATGATCTGCAGAATGACGATGGAAGTGGCGACAACAATGCTGTTGCCCATGTACCTTGCGAACGGCGCTTCATTCCATGCTGCGGCAAAATTGCCCCAGAGCGGCACTTCGGGCCAGAGCGTAGGCGGAGTGCGCCAGATTTCATCATTTGTTTTCAGCGCGCTGGTAGCCATCCAGTAGAACGGGAAAGCCATCAGCAAGGCAAGCGCGGCAAAAAAAAGATGGCGGGCCGGTCCGCCCAGCCGTGTGAGCATACGCAAGCGTTGTGACCTCCTTTTCGGGTACATTTGGATTATTGATAGTGCGTAGTCCGCTTACTGACGCCAAAAGAAAATACGGATAGCAGCATGCAGATGACGATAAGAACGACAGCTACAGAGGAAGCCTCACCGATTTGGAAGGATTCGAAGGCGGACTGATAATACAGATACAGCAGCGTACGGGTGGAGCCGGAAGGGCCGCCCTGGGTCAGGACGTTGATCTGATCGTAGGCCTGAAGCGCCTGGATCAGCTGCACCACGAACAGAAACAGGGTAGTTGGGGAGATCAGCGGCAGCGTGATGCGAAAGAACTTTTGCGCCGCGCTTGCGCCATCAAGCTCCCCGGCTTCAAGCAGGTCTGAAGGCACATTTCTTAGCGCCACCAGATAGAAAATCATCGCCCAGCCTACCGATTTCCAGATGGTTACAAGCAGCACACCAATTAGCGCCCATTTGGGGTCCTGCAGCCAGCCTATTTGTTCTAGTCCAAGGAAATCCAGCACCGTATTGGCAAGTCCGACCTCAGGCTCATAGATCCACGACCACACAATAGATACGGCAACGGTCGGCGTGACCCATGGGGAGAACAGCAGTACCTGATAGAGCGAGGAGCCCTTCAGCTTGCGGTTCATCAGCAGCGCAAGACCAAGCCCCAGCAGGATGATCGGCAACACACTGCCAGCACAGAACAGCACGGTAACTCTCAGCGCTTTGTAAAAGGCCGGGTTGCTAAAGAGATCGAGGTAATTTTGCAGTCCGACAAAGGTTTTCTCCGGGCTCATAAAGTCCCATTCCGTGAAGCTGAGATACAGCACATACAGCAGCGGCGCCAGCCAGAATAGAACGAAGGGTACCATCGCCGGCAGCGTGAACAGTACGGGCTTCAAACCATTAACAACCTTTGAGCGTGTCATTGTTGTTCCAATACCCCATTCCATCACTTATGTTTTGCGGTATAATGCAGAGGAAAGCTCCTCTGTTCAAAAAAAATTGTACACTCAGAAGCGAAGCTTGTGGTCAAGCGGAAGTAAAGTTCGTTCGGAAATTGTGTAAAATTTGCAGAAAGGCTGCCGTGAAGCTTCAGTTTTGTGTAATGTAGAGAGAACAATTCTAATAAGAGTGAAGGTGCAGCGAGATGAAACAGGCCGCATTTGGCGAGGATAACCCGCATTTATCCCCACGGGAGCAATTGTTGCGCGGGGTGATTGATGCGATAGCACAAACGATGGATTTGTATGGAGCGAATTATTCTTTCGGGCAGCTCTACGGGATTATGTTCTTTGAGGACAAGCCGATGACGCTGGAGGAAATGAAGCAGGTCATGAATATGAGCAAAAGCAATATGAGCTACGGCGTCCGCTCCCTGATCGCTTCACGGATGGTGACTAAGCTGGACGAGAAACGCGAGCGGAAGGATCTTTACGCCGCTGAGACAGATTTCTTTCAGGCGTTCAAAAACTTTTTCACCCTGAAGCTTCAGCGGGAGATCGATGTGATGCAGCAGGCGATGGGTTCAGCGATGCCTGAGCTCCAGGCGCTGATTGACGCAGCAGACACTCCCGAAGAAGAGCGGGAGGCTTGCCTGCGGGATCTGGACAAGCTACGGCATGCAGTAGAGTATTATGCCTGGCTGCAGCGGTTTGTGTCCGTGCTGGAGGAAGGTGAACTCTTTGGCGGGGCCGGACTGCCCGGCAGGGAGTAGGGGCTGAGGCGATTCCTTTGGATGGACTGGATATCTAAATTCTGAAGCTGCTGGAAGAGAACGGAAGACTGCCCCACGAGAGGTTGGCAAGCTGCTGCATATCCCGCGGCCCTCGGTGCATCAACGAGCCGGCAAGCTGGATCGAAAATCTACTATATATGAAGAGAGGATGGTGGAGCGTGCAGCAGAAACCTGGTGTGAATTCGGGGTATATGATCGGCGTTGCGTTGTGGTCTGTGTGGAAAGTCGGTGACACATTCATGATTCAAATATCTGTGACCATGTCAGCAATCGGCTACACGGCCTATATCTGGCTGCTAAAAAATGCCGACGCGTCCCTGGCTTCGACCTACGCCTTTGTCAACCCGGTAGTCGCTGTCATCTTGGGCTGGGCTATGGGGCGTGAACAACTTACCGTGAACACGTTGGCTGCTGCCGTTATCATTATCGCTGCCGTAGTTTTGGTGACCCTATTCCGCGGCAGGCCGCAAAAGACAGGAACTCAAGCAGCGCTTGATATACAAAATCAGCAGCAGTCGATACACTGAGGACATCACAGCCGAAGGGGTGGTAGCATTGTTCGATATGCTAAAGACAGGCAGGAATATCGTTAGATTAAGAGGGGCCGCAGGACTTACGCAAATGGGGCTCGCGGATAAGCTGGGGATTAGCTATCAGGCGGTCAGCAATTGGGAGAGAGGCGCAAGCATGCCTGATATCTCCAAGCTCCCGGAGCTGGCGGAAATCTTCAATGTTGGCATCGACGAGATTCTGGGTGAAGGGAAGGGAACCCGATTCATCGGGAGTGTGCTGGACAACACAACGGAGGATTATTTCCAGCAGAATGCCGTATCCGCCGTAGAGCTTTCGGAGATTGCGCCGTTACTTCAATCAGAGCAGATTGGTGAGGCTTTTAAGCATGTAAAAGAGAGTGCGGCTGTCAGCGATCTCCTCGCACTCGCTCCTTTTCTCAGTGAGGAATTACTAGATGAATGTGCGAAGCAGGCTTTTGAAAAAGAAGGCGCAGGAGCGCTGCCGCCGCTCGCTCCGTTTATCAGCGAGGAGACGCTGGATGAACTCGCCAAGGAGATTCTAGCTAAAGAGGGATCAAAAGCGCTGCCGCCGCTCGCTCCGTTTATCAGCGAAGGGACGCTGGATGAACTCGCCAAGGAGATTCTGGCTAAAGAGGGATCAAAAGCGCTTCTGCCGCTCGCTCCGTTTATCAGCGAGGAGATGCTGGATGAACTCGCGAAGGAGATTCTGGCTAAAGAGGGATCAAAAGCGCTTCTGCCGCTCGCTCCGTTTATCAGCGAGGAGACGCTGGATGAACTCGCCAAGGAGGTCCTCGCCAAAGAAGGCGCAAAAGCGCTGCTGCCCTTGGCTCCATTTATCAGCGAGGGGATACTCAGCGAATGGGGTGCCCGAGCGTTCGCCAAATGACCGATGTCCGCTGCAGTGCAGGGGGTGCCCGATATCGCCTCCGCATCGTCTAACAGCCCCAACCCAAAACCGGCTATGCTGTCCCGATAAGGACGGCATAGCCGGTTAAACTTGGGTTTCACCCCATAATATACTTTTCTGTACCTGCTATTCTTCCACAGCCACAAAGTGGAACAGCTTGCTCTGGAAGTCGCCGTGCAGCTCCGGCAGGAGCAATCCGGCATACATCAGCCGGTCGCCGCCATATACGTCGCCGGTCTCCTTCAACATATAGTCCTTCTCCGGGTCCAGCCCCTGAAGGCGTAGGCGCGGGCGGTTCGTATTCGGACTGGCCAGTACGCGGAAGTAGCCTGCCAGTGCTTCGGTCCGGCCTTCATTTACGAACATCCAGGCCGTTTCATTACCTTCAAAAGGCGATAGGAGCCGGTACATGTCGCCCTGCTGGACAAGGGAACGGATTTCCTTGTAAAAGGCGACCTGGGCCGCCGCTTCCGCCTGTTCCTCTGGCGTGAATTGGGTCAGATCCAGCTCATAACCGAAGTTACCGGACATCGCCACGTCGCCGCGCATCGCAAGCGAGGTGTTGCGGTGCACCTGATGGTTCGGAACTGCCGAGATATGGGAGCCCATGCTGCTGGCCGGGTAGACGATGCTGGTACCGTACTGGATTTTGAGGCGTTCCACGGCATCGGTGTCATCGCTGGTCCAGGTCTGCGGCATGTAGTGAAGAATGCCGGGATCAAATCTGCCGCCGCCGCCGGAGCAGCTCTCGAACAATACATGCGGGAATTTGGAGGTGATTTCCTCCATTACCCGGTACAGCCCCAGCATATAGCGGTGAGCCGTTTCTCCCTGGCGCTCAGGCGGCAGGGCAGCGGAGCCGATCTCAGTCATATGCCGGTTCATATCCCATTTGACATAGGTGATCGGGGCTGATGCCAGCACAGTGCTGACCGATTCGATGATATAATCGCATACCTCCTGGCGCGACAGATCCAGAATCAGCTGATTTCGGGCCTGACTGCGTCTGCGGTCTTGTACATGCAGGCACCAGTCCGGGTGAGCACGGTACAGATCGCTGTCCGGCGATACCATCTCCGGCTCGAACCAGAGGCCGAACTGCATCCCGAGCCGCCGGACCCGTTCCACCAGATCGGGCAGACCCTGGGGCAGCTTGCGGGTATCCACGAACCAGTCGCCCAGTGATGTAGTGTCGTCGTCGCGGCGGCCGAACCAGCCGTCGTCCAGCACGAACAGCTCGATGCCCAGCGCTTTGCCGGCACGGGCGATATCTTCGATTTTGTCGGCATCGAAGTCAAAATAAGTAGCTTCCCAGTTGTTAATCAGCACTGGACGGGGCTCGTCGCGGTACAGTCCCCGCGCCAGGCGGGTCCGGTACAGCCGATGGTAGGTCCGGGACATGCCGCCGATGCCCTGGCCCGAATAGACGAGCACCGCTTCGGGCGTCTGGAAGCTCTCGCCGGGCGCAAGCAGCCAGTTGAAACCGAACGGGTTGATGCCCAGCGTTACGCGTGTAGTTCCGTATTGATCCACATCGGCATTCGCGCTGAAGCTGCCGCTGTAGACCAGGCTGAAGCCGTAAGCCTCTCCGCTGTCCTCCACAGTCTGCGGGGACAGCAGGGCCAGGAACGGATTCTGCTGATGGCTGCTGGCGCCGCGTTTGCTGTCAATGCCTTGCCGTCCATTGTGCAGAGGAGCGCGAACGAGATGGCGTTCGCGGGCCCAGGACCCGGACAGCTGGATCAGCTCATAATTGTCATGCGGGAAATCGAGCGCTACCGATAAGGCGCGGTTCAGCTTCAGCGGTCCGCTGCCGGTATTTGTGAGCTGTGCAGAGCGGATGATGGAATCGAAGCCCTTCAGTATGCTATAGGACAGCACGGCACGCACGCCTGCTGCGGTATCCTCCAGTACAAGCTGCAGCGTTTCCGCTTCATCGCCGCTTTCCGCATATACGGTTGGCAACCCCTCCAGTGCAGGTTTACCCTTGAGAATGCTATGGGATACATAGGTGAGTTCCGTTACAGTCGAGCCGTTCAGCAGCTCAGTCTCATAGGCAGGCTCCCGGAAGTCCCCTGAGCCATACCCGGGATATTCCTGGGGGAGCGTGTCCAGGGAGAAAGCTGGCTCCTTGGGATCAACCGTACTGCTGAAGCCCATGGCTCCGGGACCGTACAAATCGGATAGGGCAGCGCCACGGATTTTTCGGCCCCAGTGCAGATGCACGGGATAGGCGCCGCGGACAAGGCCGAATACATAGCTGGTATTTGCAGTTTGCAGATGAAAGACTTGATGCTCGGCATCGTAAATGATGGACAAGGTAACAACCTCCTGGGATGTCTGCAGATTTAGAGTGGCGGATGCAGGGACGCATGATATACGCATCAGAATATAGATCATAATGTAAGCATGCCCACTGTCCGTCATAAGCCGCCATTACTGCACGCGGACAGTGGAGAGTCAGCCTCAGTATAAGTCGGTTCTGCACCTAAATCTATGGAGAAAAGCAGAGTCCATATGGACGAATGTCGTTTGTTTATAAAAGAACACTACCTCTTCTTGAGAACACTGAAGCCGTTTCTGCTCAAAAAAGCTACCTGCTAGGCCGTTTGCCGCAGTCGTTCCACAACCGTGGCCTTGCTAAGCATTCTATAGGAGAATAAGGTAACGGTATACGCAATCGCAGCCAGGACCGGAACGACCAGAATAAAGGGCAGCCAGCCCATATGGAAGACAGTAAAGGCCATGTTGTCCGCAATGCTTTTGGAAATCCGGTAAGTCAGAAATACGCCTAAGGTCGAGGTGACCGACACGGTTAATAGCACATTGAACAGCCCTTCGTACACCAGAACTTTTTTCAGTTGCCGCTTGGTCATGCCGATGCTCTCCAGCAGAGCGAATTCATTCTTTCGCGCAATGACTCCGGTAATCACTGTGTTGATATAATTAAGGACGCCAATCAGAGCAATGACGAAGCTGAGGCCGTAACCGACCGTCTGGAAAATACGGATAAACCCGCCAAGCTCTTGCCTGTAATCCTCTCTTGATTTGTAGGCCAGTTCATCGCTTGATGCTGCAAGAGATTTGGCGGTCTGCATAGCACTGTCGAGCTTGGCCGGGTCGACGTGGAGCGTTGCCGACAGAGCCTTAGGCGGATCGCTTCCCGCAGGCAGCTCCCTGGTCAATTCTGAGGAGGGGAAGAAAGCATTATAACCATAAGAGGAGAACGATTGGGTAGTTGCGGCATAAAGAGCATTGTAATTTAAAATGGCCATGACCTCATAGCTTTTGCCCAGACCCTCATACTTCACTAAGTCACCGGGATGGTAATAAGACTTATAAGTATCCTCACCCATGATGGCTTCGGTCACCAGCACATAGTTTCCGGAGGCGAATTTCTGCGGATCGAAGCTGCCTTCAAGGACATCCTTCTGCACAAGGTCATACCAGCCGTTATCTATGCCGTAGAGATCAAGTTGAATGAGGTTATTCTCAAGAACCCATGCAAGTGCCGGGTCAGATGAATCAGTCTCTACCTGAGGCTTCAGTGCTGCGCGTATTGTTTTATCCATAATGTAGTTTTCAAATTTAAAATAGACACTGTCCACACGTTCAACACCGTCAATCTTCTCTAACGCGTCTATAAATGGCCCCGAAATCTTATAAGGATCACCTGACGGCCCCCCCAAAGCATGCATTACAGCTCTGTTGCGGATCACAACGTCCCCGTTTATAAATGTGCTGAGGTACTTATTGACATCCAGCGAAGAGATGACGGTAAAAATAATGCTGAACAAGATCATGCTTAAGGAGAGCGAAGTTAGCATGAGGAACAGCTTCTTTTTGTTGCGGAACAGGTTGGTGAAAGCCATGGCGTACAGCTGTGCCCCGCGTTTCGAACGTTTGTGAATCTTGCGCTTAGCGCTTACGCCTGCGAATCGTACAGCTTCTACAGGGGCAATCCGTGCAGCCATCCGACCCGGCTTGCTAGCCGCGATCCATACCGTCAGGTAGGTGAACACGGCGGCCCCGACAAAGATCCACGGACTGGACGAATAAGTATTTTCGACAGGTTCGCTTGAAAAAGTGCCCAGCAGCGGAGACAACAACCGGCCAATCCCGTAACCGGAAGCGAGCCCGAAGGGCAGGCCGATCAGATACAGCACTTGGGACTGGATCGTAATGATTCTCTTGAGCTGTCGCGGCGTAGTTCCGATCGCCTTCAGCAGGCCGTAAAACTTGACATCCCGTACAACCGATATGTAAAAGATATTATAAATCAGTAAATATCCGCTTAGCATGATGATCAGAATGACCGCCAGATAAGGGACCAGATTGATGATATTTTCCGAGAGAGTTGAAGCGGTGTAGGCCCAGTTAATCCCGATTGGCACATCCAGACCGGTATCCGCGAGCACTTTGTTCAGTTTTTTTTCGATATCCACGGCATTACTGAACATGACGCTCAGTTCTTCGGTGTTCACATAGGTGTTGTTGGCCTTGTACTTTACCGGATCAATAGAGGACAGATTTTTCTGCACCCAAGCATCGGAAACGAATGCCAGTCCTGCCATCGACAAATTTTTGTCCGCCTCATAATATCCCGATACGATAAAATCCTGATGAATCACGCGCTCCCCGATATTAATATCCAGAGTCACCTGCTGGTCCAGCGCATGCTTGATGCCGAGCTTGTCCATCACCCAGGTATTCAGTACAACTTCATTCTCAGCGGCAGGCAGACCGCCTTCGATAAAGTCAATAAATCCGTGCCTGGCGTAAGCCTCGTCGATCCGCTTAACCTCAACCGGGCTATCCTTGAAAACCCCATCCTCCAGGTCCCCTGCATTCAGGGAAACACCGTATTCCCGTATAGAGGGATGCTTCTTCAGGATCTCCACCTGGGCTGGGGTAAGATATTTGAAGCCTCCGTGAAAATCAGAGCCAACGGTCTTCATCTGGGTGAATTCCATGGATTTGTTAATGCTCAGGACCATGGTGAAAATGGAGGTGATGAGCAATGTCGTCAGGAGGACAGCGAGGATCACAGCCAGATTGCGCATCGGACTGGCTTTGAGGCTCTTCAGGGAGAGGCGGATTACAATTTTACGGTTGTTTGTGCTGATCATAGCGGACTTGCTCCGCTGGAGGAAGCATGCCCTGAAACAATACGTCCGTCTTCAATGCGGATAATGCGGTCTGCGGTCTGGGCGATAGACTCGTTATGGGTAATCATGACAATGGTCTGATTGAATTTTTCACTCATCTGCTTCAGCAGAATCAGCACCTCCTGACTGGTTTTGCTGTCAAGATTGCCCGTAGGCTCGTCCGCCAGAATGATCGAAGGTTTGGTGGCTAGGGCTCTGGCAATAGCTACCCGCTGCTGCTGGCCGCCGGAAAGATTGGAGGGCAGATTGTGGATTTTCTCCTGCAGGCCCAAAGCCCGGATCACTTCGTCCAGATAAATCTGATCGATGCTGCCGCCGTCGAGTTCTATAGGAAGCAAAATATTTTCGAGTACATTCAGGATCGGTACCAGGTTGTAGCTCTGAAAGACGAATCCGACCGACCGGCGTCTAAAAATCGTCAATTTCTCATCGCTCATCGCGAAAATATCGTTGCCATCCACAAATACCTTGCCTGCCGTAGCCCGGTCGAGGCCGCCCAGCATATGCAGCAGCGTGCTTTTTCCGCTCCCGCTGGTGCCGACAATGGCCACAAACTCCCCTTTCTCCACGGACAGCGACACATCATCCAGCGCTTTTACAGTGGTCTGCGGATCTTTTCCATAATATTTCTTCAGATGTTCGATTCTCAAAATAGGCATGAGTAGGTCATTCCTCCATCATCTTGGGTTATTCCTTAAGATATCAGACCAATCTAACCGGGCAGTGTCTGAAATCTGTCAGGATTGACACCATTAGACCTGGGGGAGGAAGATCGAGAGCTTCGTACCTGTGCCGACCCCGGAGGCCGCTGTAATAAAACCTCCCTGGAGGCTGATAATTTTCTGCGTTAAATAGAGCCCGATTCCGATGCCTTCGTATTCCCTGGCGCTGTGTCCCCGGTAGAACCGTTTGAAGATATGTTCAAGCTCATTCCCCGGAATCCCCATGCCTGTATCAGAGATATCAATACGAGTGAACATTTCATTGCCTTCGGCCGCAATCCGGATACTGCCGCCTGCTTCCGAATACTTCACCGCATTCTCCAGCAGGTTGAACAGTGCTTCGCTGGTCCACTTATGATCGTGGCGTGCTTTTGTCAGCGGATCACATGCAATTTGGACACTGATCCCCTTATTTTCCGCACGGGTATAGATGTGGGATACAGCGCTGGTAATCGTCGCAATAACAGGGGTGACCTCGCTCTGCAGGGTAATCATCCCCGTTTCCAGTCTGGATAATTTGACCAGTGAGGTGATCAGCCATTCGAGCTTTTCCGATTGCGACTCGATCTGGTTCAGCAGAAGCCGCGTATCTCCACCTAGATCAGGCGTTTCCGCAAGCAGCTGGCTGTAGAGCAGGATATTGGAGAGAGGGGTCTTGGTCTGATGGGAGATATCCGAGATGAGCTCCTTGATGGTGTTTTTTTCGGTTTCCAGATTCTGCTCATTCGCTTGGTTAATCTCAATGTAGCGTAACAATTTATGCTCCAGGGAAGAGAGGCTGGTCTCGTCAAAATGGGTCAGCTTCTCCCGTCCATGAATCGCCCGGTCCACCATTTCATCTACTGAATTCATAAAGGCTGTAACCTGCCGCCGCAGCATCCAGTTCCATAAGGCTCCCAGGATCAGCATACAGGATACGAAGAGGACCGTCAGTTCCGTGAGTGCCGGCTGCTTCCCTTCCAGAAACATGACCCTTCCAGCGTAACCCGATACCAGAAGCACTAAGATTGCCGAAAAAATAAAGTTCGCCCGTTTGGAGCTCCGTACATCATTACGGCTGGTCATAGATTCGGTCTTTCCGCCCACATATACCCCAGGCCGTAGACGGTTTTGATGTGTTTCGGAGCCGAAGGCTCGTCCTCGATCTTGGCGCGCAGCCGTTTGATAGCTACCGTAAGTGCGTTCTCATCCACAAACTCAGCCTCCTGCGACCAGATCTTGTCGATTAACTGTTCTCTGCCCAGAATCATGCCGGGGTTCGTGACCAGTATTTTCAGCAGCTTCAGTTCGGTTTTGCTAAGGATTAAGGGTCCTGAATTCTTATAAAATTCCAGCCGTCCAAAATCAAAGCTCAAGGGGCCGAGTGTGAATTTATCCCCGCCGCGGGAGGAAGCCCGTTTGAGAACGGCCATGACTCTGGCCCGCAGGATCATCAGGCTGAAAGGCTTGGTAATATAGTCATCGCCTCCAAGCTCAAATCCAGTAACGATATCCGGCTCCAGGTCATTTGCGGTCAAAAAGATAATCGGCACCTGAGAGGTTCTACGGATTTTCTCACAGTAGTCTAATCCGCTTCCGTCAGGGAGATTGATGTCCAGAATGATCAGATCTATCTTAATAGAAGAAACGATTTGCTCCGCTGAGGCAATATCGTAGGCTTGCTGTATCGCAAAATCATTCTGGGCAAGGGTTAAGGCGATCCCTTTGTTCAGGCTTCGGTCATCTTCAACGATGAGTAGTGTCTTCATGGGTTATGCTCCTTTGCTGTGCCGCTTGCAAACAATAGCCAGATAAGGATGATTTCATGCTCCAGGCTGTTTACTTCCATATTATGTACAACGCTGCAGGATTACGCAATCCGAAGTTGGGGGTGCCGGAGAGTACGCTGTCCCCGTCCAGGCATCCTGCAGTCGCATAGCCTCCCCGACTAAGGTCCAGTACACAAAACCGTCCACGGTCTGTTTTGAAAGTCTGCGGTTTGCCCTAGAATAAGGCTATAAGGTTCAAGGTTAACGAAAGGCGGTGAGAAAAAATGCAAAGAAGACAAGGTAATGGACTTGCGGTTGTTCTGATCGTACTTGGAGCGATTATGCTGATGGGAATTGCCCTTCCGCTGATCCATGGAATGTTCAGACTCCTGTTCCCGGTATTGCTGGTTGTTCTCGGGTACTATGGAATTAAAAGCGGACGCAAGATTATCGGCTGGGTGGTGCTGTTCATCGGTGTCATGTCCCTGATCGCGAAGCTTTCCTGGATCATCGGACCGCTGCTCGGTATCGCGCTGGTGGTTTGGGGCATCTCGGTGCTGAAGGGTAGAAAAAACGGAACATATTAAGCATTCAAGGTTACTTAATAAGAAGCAGGGAGGGAGCCGAAAATCATGAGTGTTTTTCGCCGCATGAGGGATATTACCGTAGCTAACTTAAATGAACGACTGGAACAGAGCCAGGATCCGGTGAAGCTGATCGATCAATTTCTACATTCAACCCGTGAGGAAATCGCCGAAGCCGAGAGGCTGTACCAGCAATATGCAGCCCATACGAAGCAGCTGCAGCAGCAAGTAAATCAGGCGACGGCCATGAGGAACAAACGTGAAGAGCAGGCGCTGCTGGCGCTCAAGGCTGGCGAGGATAACCTGGCTAAGCTGGCGCTTCAGGAAAAGATTATCCACGAGGAAAAGCTGGAGCAGTACAGCGGTCTGCTGGAGCAGAGCCAGCAATCACTTTTTGAGCTTGAAGGCCAGCTGAACGAGCTGAAAATGGAGTATCAGACGGTATACAGCAAACGCCAGTATTATGCAGCACGGATGGAGTCGCTGCGGTTGCAGCAGCGCATGAACCAAAGAGCCACGGCCTATGGCAATGGCGGTGACGTTCCCAAAATGTTCGGCCGGCTGGAAGACCGGATGAGCGATTGGGAGCTGGAAGCGAAGAGTCTGCGCGATCTGCGCCGCATGGGCCAGGAATACGCCATTCAGGCAGGAGAAACCGTGGCGACTGTACTCGAAAGAGAGATGGCCCGCCTGAAGGAGAAGCTGAACAACGATGGAAAGGAGTAGTTCTATGACCCGATTGTATCGTTCAACCCAAGATAAGGTGATGACAGGGCTGGCAGGTGGATTGTCCGAAACGCTCGGCATCGACTCCACCCTGTTCCGGATTCTGCTGGTGGTTAGTATTCCTTTTACCGGCGGAGCTACCATTCTTGCTTATTTTGTCGCAGCGCTTATTATACCCAAAGAGCCGACCCAGTATAATCCTTTCGGACCTGGACCCGGCGCGCCGGGTGGCCCTTATGGCGGCCCTTACTCAGGAAGACCTGAGCATGGACGCGGACCGCAGGGCCCTCACGGACAGGGCGGATTCGGCCCTTACGGCAGCCAGCCGGGCTATAACCCCGGTTATGATAAAGCGGGTGCCTATTCGGCACAAGACTCCGGTATTGATGCCATGATGAAGGATATTGAGAAGAAAGCCCTGCAAAAAGAAGTCGAAGAACTCAAACAAAAACTTGCCAAATACGAGAAGGGAGAAGTGTAAATTATGGGAGTATTTCAACGGATTAAGGATATGACAAAGGCGTCGGTAAATGACTTGCTGGATAAGGTAGAGGACCCAATTGTAATGCTGAATCAATATCTGCGCGATATGGAGGCTGAAATTCACGAAGCTGAGGTAACTGTAGCGAAGCAGATGGCCAATGAACGCCGCATGAAGCAGCGTGTAGAGGAAGCTGCGAAGGTATCCGGACAACGTGCAGCCCAGGCTGAACTGGCACTGAAGAATGGCCAGGAGGAAGTTACACGCAAGCTGCTGGAAGAAAAAATCTACTTCGACCAGAAGCAAGCCGAATACAGCGAGCTTCACGCTCAGGCGGAAGTGCAGGCCAAGGAATTGGTACAGCAGCTTCATGATATGAAGGACGAATTCTACAAGCTCCGCAACAAACGCAATGAGCTGGTATCCCGTGCACAAATGGCCAAGGCCAAGAAGCAAATGTCGCAAATCAGCAGTGTTCACGCCATCGAGAGCGGCAGCGCATCTCTGGGCTTCCACCGGATGGAAGAAAAAATCATGCAGCTTGAAGCGGAAGCTGATGTCATGCGTGCCCCTTACAACCCTTCGGCAACAGCATATAGCAAACCGGTTGATGCTGAAAAGCAACTGAAAGTGGAAGAGCAGCTCGCTGCATTGAAGAGCAAGCTGAACACCTCACCATCATCCCCTTCTTTGGATAAAAAAGAAGAATAAAGCCTGTTCCTAAATCATAGGCGGATATGATATGCTGATCAAGGTAAAGCCATACGGTATGGATCTTCCATACCGGTATGGCTTTTGTAGCGGGATGCGGGAAACTTAAGGATACTGCTTACAAGAGAGTTGCTCCGCAAAACTTAAGGCTTATGCTTACGAAGAGAGTTGCTTCACAAAACTTAAGGTTTATGCTTACGAAGAGAGTTTTGCTCCGCAAAACTTATAGGAGGTGCGAAATGGATAAACGGAACCGTATGCTTGCCATAGGACTGATCGGCGTCGGCTGCTTAATGATATTTGGCAGATGGCTCGGCTTTTTTTCCATTGTCGCGCTTCTGTTCCTGCTGCTCGGGATTTACCGGACAACGTCGGGCAAAGTCAAGCAAGGCTATAAGCTACTGGGAGTTGGCGCAGTACTGCTGCTGCTGGATCACCTGCTGCTGGTGCTCGGGATTTGCCTGATCTCTCTGGGGATGTTTTTTGTCAAATCCAGACGGATACAGCGCAGGGGCGGGTTTATGCAGAAGCAAAGCTTCTCCTCCAGATTTGACTGGGATCTGTCACCTTGGGTGATGCGCAGCCTGAGCGCCTGGCATGTGCTGGGTGAGGCGGATATTGATCTGTCGCTGGCGATGGCAGAGGACCGGGAGACAGTGATGCTGTTCCAGGGGATCTTTGGCGATACGGACATACATCTGTCCGAGGATTATGGCGTGGAGATCGAGGCATTTGTGCTGTTCGGCTCCATTGAATTTGGCAGCCACCGCGACGCGGGCATGCTAAACCGGCTGAATTGGAAGTCAGCTAACTACGATAGCTGTGAGCAGAAAGTGAAGTTTAATATTTCTTATATTATGGGTGACCTGGATGTGCGGGCAGATTGAGTGGTCTGACACGGAACCATGGAGGAGGGCTTCCCGGCATGGGCAAAAAAAGCAGTAATATGGTTACGCGCAGCATGGGGGAGGGAGCTCTTTTCTCTTTGGTCATGCTGCTCGTTTTCCTGTACATCATGTATACATATGGATATCTGCAGCCGTTTGAGAATTGGGAAATCGGTGTCCGGACAGCGGTATCACTAATATTGCTGCCGGTGGTGTTTGGTATCGTTTTCGGCTTTTACCAAGGATTCCGGACCAAGCGGAAGTTAGAGCTCCTGCGGGCGACACTGGTGGCTTGGGAGAAAGGGAATCTGACCCCGGCCATGCCGGAGCTGGGCAATGATGAGCTGGGCCGGCTTAGTGAGCAGCTTAGCCGGATCAGCGGCAAATGGGAGAACCAGGTGAATACGCTGCAGCGGCTCTCGACGAACAACGCCAAGCTGGCCGAGCAGGCCCGCGTCACAGCGATTATGGAAGAACGGCAGCGGCTCGCCCGGGAACTTCACGACGCCGTGTCACAGCAGCTGTTCGCGATCTCCATGACGGCTACGGCAGTAGGGCGGACGCTGGAAAAGGACTTTGACAAGGCGCAGCGGCAAATTGCGCTGATTGAGGAAATGTCTGCCGTCGCCCAGTCCGAGATGAGGGCACTGCTGCTGCATTTGCGCCCGGTCTATCTGGAAGGCAAAGGGCTGCGACAGGGGCTGCAGGAGCTGATTAAGGAGCTGGAGATCAAGGTCCCAATTGACATTGTGTTCGAGATGGACCCGGATGTACAACTGATGAAGGGCATTGAGAATCATTTGTTCCGCATCGTGCAGGAAGCTATTTCCAACACCCTGCGGCACGCCAAGGCGGAGAAGATGGAGATCCGTCTGCACCGCCGGGGCGACACTGTCCGCCTGACGCTGCGCGACGATGGAGTCGGGTTCGAGATGGATGAGAGCAAGCAGACATCCTACGGCTTGTCGAACATGCAGGAGCGGATTATTGAGACCGGAGGCTCGATCCAGTTCATTACCGCTCCGGGCAAAGGTATGCGAATTGAGATTACCGTACCATTAGTCAATGAATAGGAGGCAAGGGTACCATGGAGATGGAAGAAGCGCAGGCGATTAAAGTACTGCTTGTAGACGATCACGAAATGGTCCGGATTGGACTTGCTGCGGTGCTCGGCACCGAGGATGGGATCGAAGTGGTGGGTGAGGCAGGAAGTGGAGAAGAAGGCATACGGCTAGCTCAGGAATACAATCCTGAGGTGGTCCTAATGGACCTGGTTATGGATGGCATGGATGGGATTGAAACGACGAGACAGCTTCTGAAGCTGTACCCCGATTGTAAAGTGATTGTGCTCACCAGCTATCTGGATGATGAAAAGATGTATCCGGTCATTGAAGCCGGCGCGTTCAGCTATTTGCTAAAAACCTCGCGGGCCAGCGAAGTGGCGGATGCCATCCGCGCTGCTGCAAGAGGCCAATCGGTGCTGGAGTCCCAGGTTGCCTCCAAGATGATGAACCGGTTCCGCTCCAATGCCAAAGGCGGAGAAGCGCCGGCCTATAAGGAGCTTACCGAACGCGAGATGGAAGTACTGAAGCTGCTGGCTCAGGGCAAATCCAACCAGGATATCGCGGACCAGCTCATTATCGGGATTAAGACCGTGAAATTCCACGTGACGAATATACTGGCCAAGCTGGGTGTAGAGGACCGTACCCAGGCGGCCATTTATGCTTATAAGAACGGACTTGCGGAATAACCGCAGGTATATAATCTCTCTTCCTGGATATCCTGTTTAGTAGATTACTAGACCGGATAGAGAGGAAGATTGACGATGGGGAACCAAGGGATAAGAAGAGGTGCTGGCAAAGGGACACTGCTGCTGACCGGATTATGCTTGGCGGCTGTACTGCTGGCCGGATTCCGCAGTGCAGGAGTTGCCGGAGGTGAAGGTTCAGCCGGGGTGACAACATCGGCTGAAGACACCGCGTCATCCCATCGATTTGCTCCCGCGGCAGTTGTACATACGCCCTCACAAGCTGCCTATTCCATCAGCCCAGCCCAGACTACATCTCAGGCCACGGCCGACAAGGGTACTGGCAGTCTCGCGGATTCTCTCGAACGTATAACCAGCCTTGGCGGTATAGCCACTCTGCCGGACTCACCGCTCCGGCTTGTCCTGAAGTGGCAAGGCGATTACAGTACGGGTACATCCGGCGTATCTGCTGCTGAGGCTGCACGGAACCTGGCGGCCCAGCTTGGGCTTGGAGCTGTCAGCCGGTCCGACGAAGACGGGCATATGACCTCCCGTGCGGGTGCCGCTCTGGACGGTGCACAGGTCACGCTGTTCTGGAGTGAGCTGGGAGGCGCACGCAGCTATGTTATTGTGACCTTTGAGACGGCGGATCTGCGGAAAGCGCCGGAGCTTCCGGCCGCTGCGGAGTCGGCCGGACAGCAGATGCTTCAGGCGGGCATTGCTGCTGAATGGAATGCTTCGCTGCAAGGGACTGCTAAGGCTCAGAGCGGGCCGGAAGCTGCACTATTTTCAATAGAACAATCGATCCAAGAACAGCTCCCCGGAATGAACCCGGAAGAGAGCTACGAAGACGACACTACATACAGCCGCTCCTACAGTGTGCCGGGCCTTGAGCGCGCGGTCAGCAGCGGAAGCCATTCCATTGCGCTACAGCTGGCGGTTCATAAGAACGGCAACAACAACACCAACCGGGTAACGCTCGGATTGCCTTTAATTACTATTGAATACTGAGCAGGGGGTTCAATACGAACTCCTTGCTAAACTATACTTTCCAGAAAAGCCGTTACACGGATATTATATCCTGAAGCCGGCTTTTTGTTATGCTTGAAGGCTGGCGGCCAAAACCTCTGATGCAGGCCTGCGTTTGCGGAGCTTTTGGCATGAGGGTATAATATGTTTGTGAATGCCGGACTGCACTGTTCTATAAGCGGGAGCACAAAAACAAATAAGAAAGAGTAATGGAAATTTGCGAAATCCCGAGAAAAACTGTCAGGAATGTGATAGCATCCTTTTCACAGATATGATAAAATGACATCACGCAGTAGATGTATTTCATAAACTATCTGGCGATGAGAATGATTGTCAACTATATTACATACAGAGAGATGAGGAGCCATGGCTGAAAATCAAACCCTTGATGCACTGCATACACCCGGTGCTGTATTCTTTATCTTTGGGGCAACCGGAGATCTAGCCCGCCGCAAGCTTTTCCCGGCGATTTACAGTTTGTACCGTGAGGGCAAGCTGACCCATGATTTCGCGGTCATTGGCGTGGCTCGGCGTCCCCGTACCCTAGATGAATTCCGTGAAGATGTGAAGGAGTCCATTTATGAATTCTGCCGCTACCAGGCTTCAGACGCAGACGAATGGAATGAGTTCGTTCAGCATTTTGAATACAAGTCTCTGGACATCAACAATATTGACGGCTTCCGTGAACTGAACGCGCAGACCGAAGTGCTGGAAGAGAAGTTCCATATTCCGGGAAACCGGATGTTCTATCTCGCCCTCGCTCCCGAGCTGTTCGGCAGTGTCTCGTTCAACCTCAAGGCTGGCGGCATGCTGCAGACCCGGGGCTGGAACCGTCTCGTGATCGAGAAGCCATTTGGCTATAATCTGGAATCTGCTGAACAGCTGAACGAGCAGATCCGCCAGGTGTTCAAGGAAGAAGAGATCTATCGGATCGACCATTACCTCGGTAAGGAAATGGTGCAGAACATTGAAGTGATCCGTTTTGCCAATGCCTTCTTCGAGCCGCTCTGGAACAACAAGCATATTGCCAACATCCAGATTACGCTCGGTGAAACCGTTGGGGTAGAGGAACGCGGCGGATACTATGACCATGCCGGTGCGCTGCGTGATATGGGCCAGAATCATATTTTGCAGCTGCTGACGATGATTGCGATGGAACCGCCAAGCCGTCTCCTGGCCGAAGATATCCGTGATGAGAAGGTTAAAGTGCTGCGCTCGCTGCGGCCTTACGCTTCCTCCGAGGAAGTACATGAGAATGTGGTGCGCGGACAGTATACACAAGGACTCCACAAAGGCAAAACCCTTCCGGCTTACCGCCAGGAGGACAAGGTAGATCCGGAGTCGAATACTGAGACGTATTTTGCGGCCCGTGTATTTGTCGATAATTTCCGCTGGGCGGGTGTACCGTTCTATATCCGTACTGGTAAACGTCTCCCTGTGAAGACAACGGAAGTGGTTGTGGAGTTCAAAGGTATGCCGACCAACGTCTATTTGGGTCAAAAGCATAAACTGGAGCCGAACCTCCTCGTCATCCGCGTCAATCCGATGGAAGGCATCTATGTGAAGATCAATGCCAAGAAGCCGGGCTCGGAATCGGAAATCCAGCCGCTCGCTATGGATTTCTGCCAGAGCTGCATGGTCGGCATCAACTCGCCGGAGGCTTACGAGCGTCTGCTGCATGATGCCGCGCGCGGCGATTCAACCTACTTCACCCGCTGGGATGAAGTGTCATCGGCATGGTCCTTCGTAGACCGTATTGCGAAGGCCTGGAAGGAAGGCACAGGTGATCTGGCATCCTATCCGGCAGGTTCCTGGGGTCCGGTTGAAGCCGATCAGTTGCTGGCTCGTGAAGGCTTCCACTGGTGGCCGGTCAATGGACAGGATGAAGACAACGTGGTGTGGCAGACTAATAGCTAGTTCATCGCGTAAATGATTTATGGTATGAAGAGTTTCCCCCTGCAGTTGCCTTTGATGGCTGCAGGGGGATTTTTGCATGGTTACCACTTTGCTCAGATAATCATTCCCCCGACAATTTACCAACAACTTTGCCTTCTGCCGCGTATTATGTAGATAATCTCCACCGGATTTTGTTATACTGAGAAGGATGCTTTCACCAGAAGCGGAAATGTAACAATAACGGTATGTGACAACGGCAAATTCACCGATAAAGGGGTTTGTACCAATGAGCAGAGCACCGATTTGATGGGCACCCGGTAATTGAAGCAGAAGCATGAATTTATATATGAAGGGATACGTGCAAACCATATGGCACCGGATCAGAAGCTGCAAAAGGAAGTGGACAAACGCAGAACGTTTGCGATCATTTCCCACCCGGATGCGGGGAAAACAACATTAACGGAGAAGCTGCTGCTGTTCGGCGGCGCGATCCGATTGGCGGGTTCGGTTAAGGCCCGTAAAGCGAGTAAGCATGCGACAAGTGACTGGATGGAAATTGAGAAGCAGCGCGGAATCTCTGTTACTTCCTCCGTGATGCAATTTGATTATCTGGATCACCGGGTGAATATTTTGGATACCCCGGGTCACCAGGATTTCAGTGAGGACACCTATCGTACCTTAACGGCTGCGGATAGTGCAGTCATGTTGATTGACGTAGCCAAGGGTGTGGAAGCACAGACGATCAAGTTGTTCCAGGTCTGCGCCAAACGGGGGATTCCGATTTTTACATTCATTAACAAACTGGACCGTGAAGGTCAAAGTCCGTTCGAGCTAATGGAAGAGCTGGAGAATGTGCTGGGCATCCGCTCTGTACCGATGAACTGGCCGATCGGCGGAGGGCGCGAGCTCTGCGGCGTATATGACCGGATGAAGAATCAGGTGGAGCTGTTCCAGGGCGATGATCACTCTGTGATCAACGTGCAAAAGGTTGAAAGTTACCGTGACCCGATCATTCGCGAGATGGCCGGAGATTACCTGCATGACCAGCTGTGTCAGGATCTGGAGCTGCTTGACGTGGCAGGGGATGCTTTTGACTATGAAAAAGTACTGCGCGGTGAGCTGACACCGGTATTCTTCGGCAGTGCGATTAATAATTTCGGCGTGCAGACCTTCCTGGACAACTTCCTGGAGCTGGCACCGAAGCCGGAGCCGCGCCGCAGTACTGTCGGTTCCATAGAGCCGACGAACGAGAAATTCACCGGCTATGTCTTCAAAATCCAGGCGAACATGAACCCGGCCCACCGTGACCGGATCGCCTTCCTGCGGATCGTGTCCGGCAAGTTCGAGCGCGGTATGAGTGTGAAGCATGTGCGTGCCGGCAAGGATATTAAGCTGTCCCAGCCGCAGCAATTCCTGGCTCAGGACCGTGATATTGTTGAGGAAGCTTTTCCGGGGGATATTATCGGGCTGTTCGATCCGGGCATTTTCCGCATTGGGGATACGCTGAGCCAGGCCGGAGATATCGAATTCGACGAGCTGCCGACGTTCTCGCCGGAGATTTTCTCCAAAGTAAGTATCAAAAACGCCCTCAAATCAAAGCAGTTCCAGAAAGGGATCGACCAGCTGACCGAGGAGGGCATGATTCAGGTGTTCCGCACGGTCAACTTCGATGATATTCTGCTGGGTGTCGTTGGACAGCTGCAATTCGAGGTGTTCGAATACCGCATGAAAGGCGAGTATGGCGTAGATGTTCAGCTGCAGCGGATGAGCTATCAGTTCGCACGCTGGATTGTGGATGAGAACAAGCCGGACGCAAGCAAGTTCCGCATCAACTCCACGCTGGTCACGGACAAGAAAGGCAACTATGTTGTGCTCTTCGAGAACGAATACGCGATGCGTACGGCCATGGAAAAGAATCCGACTGCAAAGTTCCTGGAGACTGCTCCTTGAGTGAGCGATTTGTGTAACGGGTCTTAGTACCAGAGAGAGGCTCTCTGTCAAAAAACCTCCGCCTCCACATGCGCAGCTGCACTGTGGAACGCGGAGGTTTTTGTGCTGGAACTAGCGTCACTGCTGGGAGGTGATGGAACCTGGAGTGATCTTCTCCAAATGGTTGTGCAGCATCGAGACCAGTGCATCCTGCTTGGCGTGGTCCAGATCCTTCCACATCATTTCGAATACAGCACCTAATCCAGGCAGTGCCGTTTCGGGCCCGTCCACGGAGCCTTCAATCATCTGCCGCAGGTCGGCTTCGGACTGACCGTGCACTTTATGGATAATCGCCTGGCGCAAATCAATGGTAATCGGCATGAATAGAGCCCCCTTAGGTTTTTTGGGTATTCCAAAGTTCAACTAATATTTGCCTCGTTATAATGTGCCCTGAAAGTGCACTGGAAATTCAAGTTTGGGGCTCCTTATGCTATACTGTGTGAGATGCAAATTGCTACGGGAGGTACAGAAATGGCTGCAAAAAAACAATATGCCGTAATCGGTATGGGGCGTTTCGGATCAAGTGTCGCCAAGGCGCTCAGCGGCATGGGATTCGATGTGCTGGCGATCGATGCTGACGAGCAGCGCACGCAAGAAATCTCAAGCATTGTAACCCATGCCGTATCCGCTGATTCCACAGATGAAGAGGCGCTGCGCGCGCTGGGCATCCGCAACTTCGATGTGGTGGTGGTGGCGATTGGTGAAGATATTCAGGCCAGCATTCTGACGACACTGATTCTGAAGGACCTTGGCGTTCCGGCGATTCTGGTCAAGGCCAAAAGCGAGCTGCACGGCAAGGTGCTAAGCAAGATTGGCGCAGACAAAGTGATTTATCCTGAACGGGATATGGGCATGAGGGTGGCACATCACCTGGCTTCGCCTAATATCCTTGACTATATCGAGCTGTCGCCGGATTACAGCATCCTCGATATGAAGGTGTCTGGACCGATGCTGGGCAAGAACCTGCAGGAGCTGAACATCCGCGCCAAATACGGCTGCAACGTTATGGCTATCCGACGGGGCGAGGAAATGAACATTTCCCCCAGAGCGGAAGACCGCCTGGTCGAAGGTGATGTACTCGTCATCGTTGGCCGGAAGGACAATCTGACGAAGCTGGAAATAGCGTATCAATAGGCGCAGCACGGAACAGAAAGGTAGGACCCCTATGGAAATTATGTCTCCCCAAAATACGCGGGTGAAGGAATGGGCCAGTCTTCAGGAGAAGAAGCACCGTGACAAAACCGGCAAATATATTATAGAAGGAATCCATCTGGTACAGGAGGCGTTGTTTGCTGAAGCCGATGTGGAATGCCTGGCCTTTGACCTGGATACAGGCATGCCTTCTGAGCTGAAGCCTCTGCTCCAATCGGTGCAGGGGATGGAGGTCATCGGTGTATCAGCGGCGGTTATCGCCAAGTGCAGCAGCACCGGGACACCGCAGCCGGTATTTGCCATTGTGCGCAAGGAGCAACAGGGCCTGGAAGCCATCCTCGCGAAGCAGGACAGCTGGGTTATGGTGCTTGATGGTGTTCAGGACCCTGGCAACGTAGGGACGATCATCCGCAGTGCCGATGCCGCAGGTGCGGACGGCGTGATCCTCGGCAAAGGCTGCGCCGATCTCTACAATCCGAAGACCATCCGCTCTACGATGGGCTCGATGTTCCATCTCCCGGTTGTGGAGGGGGACCTGAGTGCCATTCTGCCGCAGGCCCGGGAACGCGGTGCACTGCTGGTCAGCACTTCACTGACGGGAACGGACTCCTGCTACACCCATGATTTTCACGGCAGCCAGTGGCTGCTGATCGGCAGCGAAGGACAGGGCATCTCGCCACAGACGGCCGCCCTCGTTGACAAAAGCATCATTATCCCGATGGCCGGCCGTGCCGAATCGCTTAATGCGGCGATGGCCGCGACGATCCTGCTGTTTGAGGGAATGCGGCAGCGGGGGTTTAACTAAACAATAATTCCTGTCCTGTGAGTTGAAACTCACCTTGTCACCGTTTGGAACGTAGTTTGGCATAGGCTTGTAACGATTTTTGGCACAACAATTAAGTCCTGATGATCAAGAAACCCTTGATTTATCAGGGCTTTTTTTGAGGCGGACATTATATTGAAAATAGGCTGTAAGGCTTTAAAAATTAGACTTATGGGAGCGATGGTCCGGCTAATCCGAGTCGTTATGCAAAAGAAGATAATAATTGGTTGAATCTATCGCGCTCCTCTAAAAAAGCGCAATGACCGCTGTAATGGAACGGAACCAGCTTCGAATTTTTGATGAGCTTATTTGTTTCCTCAGCTTTGGTAAACGGAACGACCTTATCATGAATTCCGTGAATAATTAATGTGGGTACATTGATCTGACCGAGATCGTTGTAAACATTCTCATCTCTAAGCGTGGCCATAATGGCGGAAGTTGCCCAATTCGCCGCTTGTAATCCCATTGAAACGAACCAATCGGATTTCGGTACGGAAATATACTGAAAGAAGAAAATTCCGGTTTGGTCCTGCAGCATTTGCGGCCGGTCATGATTTGTATCTTCGATGATTTTATTTGTAAATTCTTTCGGAACGCTAGATGGAGAGGCAGCGTCCATCAGGACGAGTTTAGATACCCCATACTCTTTGTGACGGGCCATATAACGAATCGATATCGCGCCTCCGGTAGAGTGTCCTGCAAGTGTTATGTTTCTTAACTGTAACGCCTCGATGACCATGCGGACATCATCCGCTAATCTATCGAAATTGTACCCGGCAAATGGTTTATCCGAATTCCCGTATCCTCTCCAGTCCATTCCGATACAACGATATCCGAGCTTAGGAAGGAAATTGAACTGATATTCGAACTGGTTATGGTTTAGCGGCCATCCATGAATAAAAAGTATCGTTTTGTTTCCCTTCGGATTGATGTCCTCTATAAATACTCTTACGCCCGGTTCCACAGTAACAAAGTATCCCAAGTGAATCGCCTCATTTTTATAAAAATGTACTCTCCCTTTAAGATATTCGCCCTAGGCAAGGTGAATGCGTAATTTCGGCGTCAAATTGGGTTTAGCTAGGAATTGGCGGTGAGGGGGCGTGGACAGGACTTTTTCTTTTTTATAAGAGGGAGCCGGTCAATAACTCCTGGCCATGTAATTTGCTGCTGACTGTTCAATCGAGCAGAGCCGGGACAGATTGTTTACAGCTGCCGCTTTCATGTTCCCAGACAGGAGCAAGCAAATAAGGTTCAAGACAGCATCAGAGCAAAGTCCAAGCCTTGTTACGGCTTGCTTTGCTCTTTTTACTCTCCGGCATCAAAACTTTCAACCCTGATGTCATTTTTTTCAACCCTAATCGGGCGGCGATTAATTATATAATCAATTCAAGGCAACAAGCTATAAACACTGGAAGGAGGACGGCGGCTAGGTCAACACTAATGACAGGGGGAATAATGATGAAGAAAAAAACTTCGGTACTGGCATTGTTTTTAGTGCTTCTGATAGCGGTTACAGGATGCGGCGGAGGAGCTGGTAATGCAGGCACGACAGAAGCGGCCAGTACATCCGAAGGCTCTGGTTCATCCGGGAAATCTGGAGACGGAAAAATTGTAATCGGTTTCTCGCAGACGGTCATGAATCACCCGTTCCGGATTGCCAACGTAGATACGGCCAAGAAGGCAGCCGCCGATCTCGGGGTTGAGATCATTGTGACAGATGGACAAGGGGACGCAAACAAGGAAATCGCCAACATCGAGAGCCTGATCGCCCGCAATGTCGATGCCCTTATCGTGAGCAGCCTGTCGGGCAACGCGATCTACCCCGCATACAAGGAAGCGGAAAGAGCGGGCATCCCGCTGATTATCGCGGCCTCCGGCGTACCGGACGATGACAGCATTCCCTATACGACATTCGTTGCTTCGGATGAGGTAACGATGGGCCAGCAGGCGGCGAAGTACATTGCTGACAAGATGGGCCAAAAGGGCAATCTGGTCATCCTCAACGGTGTCGTCGAGTCGACCAACTCCCAGCTTCGTACGCAGGGATTCATGCCGGAGATTCAAAAGTATCCGGATATCAAGATCGTGGCGGAGCAATCCGGAGAATGGCTGCGGCTGCCGGCGATGCAGGTGATGACGAATATTTTGCAGGCCAACAGCAAGATTGACTTCGTGTTCGCCCAGAATGACGAGATGGCGCTCGGCGCAATTGAAGCCATTAAGAAAGCAAACCGGATGAGCGAGATCAAGGTGGTCAGCATGGACTCCCAGAAGGAAGCGCTGGAGAAGATCAAGAACACGGATGAGCTGATGATGACCGTGAAAAATGAATGGAGCTTCGAGACGGCTGTGAAGCTGGCAATCGATGCGGCGAACGGCAAAGAGATTCAGAAGAGAGTGATTCTGGACTCTCCTGTAATCGACAAGTCGAATGTCGATAACTTCTACGATCCGAATTCAACGTTCTAAAAGAAACATATCAGACAACACCAATCCAATTATAAATTCAGGAGGAATTCATCATGGGTTTTGAAGACGTATTGCAGGAAATTCCGGTAACCGAGTACAAGGAACGTTTGCAGAAGGCAAGAGTGAAAATGGAAGCTGAAGGTCTGGACGGGCTGCTGGTTTATTCAGACTCGTACCGTATGAGCAATGTCCGCTGGTTAGCCAACTATCGCGCATTTGACGGGGTATTCCCGTATCCGGCTATGGTGTTTATCCCGCTTGACGGCGAACCTACGCTGTTCGCGGAAGGCAGTCTGGTATCCTATGCCGCCGACGAGACATGGTTCTCCGATGTAAGAGGCATCCGCCAGGAGCTCGGCAATGTGCTGAAGGATTTCCAGAAAGGCAGAAATTCCGCCAAGATCGGCCTCAGCGGCTCGAAATACTGCGCGCTTGAATTCTATGAGACGATCCGCGACAGCCTGAATCCAACCTCGGTGCTGCAGAAGACCAATATTATCGAGTACCTGAAGTCGATTAAGAGCGAAACGGAAATCCGTAATATGAAAGTAGCCGGCCGACTGGCGGACATGGGGATTGAAAAAATCCACGAGCTGCTCGCCACCGAACGCCTGACCGAGAGAGAAGTGACGCGTCAAGCGATGGCGCACATGTTCGCGAGCGGTGCGGACACCGTCTCGTTCGACATGATGGTCCAATCAGGACCGAACTCCGGGGACTACTTCCTGGCCCGCCCGCGTGACCGCGAAATTGTCAAAGGCGACACGATCCTCATCGATATCGGCTGCCGTTATAACGGATATTCGTCCGATATGGCGCGTGGTGTAGCTTACGGCAAGGTGGATGCGGAGAAACAGCGCCTGCTCGATACCTGCCTGGAAGCATGGAGAGCGGGAATGTCCGCTCTGAGACCGGGCATGACCGGCGCGGAGGCCGATGTGGCCGCCAACGAAGTGCTGAAGCGCGAAGGCTATCCGCATATGGCCGGTGAAGGCCGCGGTTGCGCCCACTCCACAGGCATGGATCCGGAGGAGGAAATTCCGGTAGTAGGCCCGGACAGCCAGGATATTCTGGTCGAGAACCAGACGATCGCTTTTGAAATTACTCTGCTCATTCCCGGATATGCCGGTACCCGTGTAGAAGATACGGTTGTAATCCGCAAAGACGGACCGGAATCGCTAACCAATCATCCATATGTCTGCAACTGGTACCAGGATTAAAATTTGAATTAGCAATGATGGCTTTGCTTCAGTAAGCAAAGCCATCATTGTCCCATTAAAAAAAGGGGAATCAGGCAGATGGAAACCATTCAGAAAGCCCGTACGCTCTTGAAACAGGAAGAGACGCTGCTGCTGCTGTTTATCGTAATCGTCACATTAATCTCTCCGATCTTCTCACCGGAGTTTTTCACTTCCTATAACTTCTCAAATCTGCTACGGCAGATCTCCTATCCGGCCATCGTGTCGATCGGGATGCTGCTGACAGTACTGATCGGCGGCATTGACCTGTCGGTGGGTTCCGTGATGCAGGCGGTCAGTTTAACGGCTATTATGCTCGTTCAGCTGCAGGCGCCAACCGGCGTAAATGTGATTGTTGTCCTGGCACTGGGTTTGTTCCTCGGTCTCATGAATGGCATGCTGATTACCTTCGGGAAGCTGCAGCCATTCATCGTAACGCTAGGAACCAAGGTAATTATCGACGGAACCACGCTGTTTATGACGAAAGGCAAAGGCATCAGCGGAGATGCGAGCGACAGCTTCCTTTCCATTGGCGGTGGGTACATGGGGGCTATTCCTAATCCTGTCATTATCATGCTGGTGTTGTACATTATCGGGTTCATTCTGCTGAACAAAACGATCTTTGGGCGGCAGATATACAGTGTAGGGTCCAACCGGGTGGCGGCTTATAACTCGGGCATCAACGTTAAAAAAGTACAGCTGAGCGTTTATGCGCTGTCCGGATTGTTCGCTGCGATAGCGGGCCTGCTGATTGCCTCCAGAACCGGCGCTTATCAGCCGATGTCCGGCAACAGCGGAGCAACAGGCATGGAGCTGAGCGCTATCGCCGCCGTCGTAGTGGGCGGAGCCAGCTTATCCGGCGGAAAAGGCACAATCTGGGGTGCATTTTTAGGTGCTCTGCTCGCCGGGCTGCTGTTTAATCTGCTCGTATTCCTGAACATGAATCCTTATATTCAGCAGTTCATTCTGGGCATCATCATTCTGGCTGCCGTCATCTTTTCCGCTTCCAAGAACCGCAAGTAATTACAAATCCATGTATATGACAAAGAGGGAACGATATGGATAATGTCATCCTTAAATTAGACGGAATCTCCAAGCAGTTCGGCAATCATTATGCGCTGAAAGATATTAACGTGAACATTAGCGAAGGGGAATTCCACGCGATTGTCGGCGAGAACGGGGCCGGCAAATCCACCCTGATCAAAATATTGTCCGGCGTTCATTTGCCTTCGGAAGGCAACGTTCATTTTAAAGGCCAGTCCGTCAAGTTCCTGTCGCCTTATATGGCGCAGAAGAGCGGGGTTAGCACGTTGTTTCAGGAAATTCAGGAGATTCCCGCGCTGTCGGTGGCGGAGAATATTTATCTTGGGAGAGAACCGCAAAAGGGTTCCCTGTTGCAGTGGAAGACGCTGTATAAGGAAGCGGGAGAGCTGCTGAACAATCTCGACATCAAGATTGACCCATATAAGAAAATGGAAGAGCTGAGCATCTCGGAACGGAAGATGGTCGAGATCGCCAGAGCCGTCTCGTTCAACGCGGAGCTGCTGATTATGGATGAACCTTCCGCGAACCTGAATGAAGACGAGCTGGCTGTGCTGTTCAAGACGGTTGCCGAGCTCAGAAAAAGAAAGGTAACGATCATCTATATTTCGCACCGGCTGCGGGAAATCTTCGCTATGGCTGACCGGGTTACCGTTCTGAGGGACGGACAGCATGTAAAAACGATGGATATCAAGGATACGGATGAAGCGCGGCTCGTCCAGCTGATGATCGGGCGGGAGCTGAATGAATATTATCCTGTGAACACGGAACAGATCGGTGCCAAAGTGCTGGAGATTTCTGATTTGAATGTGCCGGAGCTGCTGCATAATGTGAGCTTAAGCCTGAACAAACGCGAAATTCTCGGCATTGCCGGATTAGCGGGCTCGGGCGGTAATATTTTGACTAAAGTGCTGTTCGGGCTGGTCAAAGGCTATTCGGGCAAGATGGTGCTGGACGGCAAGCCATTCGTTCCGAGAAATCCGCGGCAGTGCATTGCGGACGGGATTGCATTTGTGCCGGAGGACCGTAAGACGCAGGGGTTATTTCTGAATTTAAGTGTGCGGACCAATATGTCCATTACTTCGCTGCGCAAGTTCAGAACATTCGGTCTGATCAGTGAGCCGAAGGAAAGCAGGCAGGCCAATGAATTGGTGCAGCAGCTGTCGGTGAGACCGAAGAACATTAAGGCGCCGATCCGCTCTCTCAGCGGAGGCAACCAGCAGAAGGCGCTTATCGGACGCTGGCTCCTGGACAAGTATAAAATTCTTATTCTCGAAGAGCCTACCCGGGGTGTGGATGTCGGGGCCAAGATGGAAATTTACCAGGAAATCAACAAACTGCTGAGCCAGGGCCTGTCCCTGATCATGGTCTCCTCCGAGCTTCCCGAGCTTCTGGGAATGTGTGACCGGATTCTTGTCTTCTCCGGCGGAACGATTACCGGCGAGCTACAGCGGGACGAAGCATCCGAAGAGAAGATTATGGAATACGCACTGCAGGAGGTGAAATGAAATGAATATGGCGAAATGGAGAAGTTATCTTCCGCTGGCAACCCTCATCCTGTTAATGATCGTAGGCTCACTCCTGTCCGATAAGTTCCTGACGTACGCCAATCTGATGAATTTGCTGCAATACAGTGCGGAAAGTGCGCTCATTGCCGTTGGTATGACACTTGTAATTCTTACGGGAGGGATCGATCTTTCGGTCGGATCCGTTGTGGCTTTAACGGCGGTCGTCAGCGCCAATACGCAGCATTTGGGCGTGTGGGGCATTCTGGCGGTGGTGATCCTGATCGGCGCTCTTGTCGGTGCGCTCAACGGAGTCGTGCTGACGAAATTCCGGGTCGAGCCGTTTATGGCGACGCTGGCTACGATGGCGATCTTCCGGGCCGTTGCTCTCTGGTACACGAACGGCGGGCCAATTATCGGAACGGTGACACCTGCGTTTTCGAATATAGCGAACGGAAGTTTACTGGGCATTCCGCTTCCCGCCGTCTATGTCGTAGTGGTGTTCATCCTCGGATATTTCGTGCTGAACCGTACGCCGTTTGGCAGACATGTGCTGGCTGTCGGCGGCGGGGAAGAGACATCCCGGCTGTTCGGGATCAAGGTTGAGCGCGTCAAGGTGATCGTGTATATCATCAGCGGCGTTCTTGCCGCCCTGGCCGGGCTGCTGATTACTTCCCGGATCGGCATGGGTGAACCGCGCTCGGGTTTTCAATTTGAGCTGGTGGCCATCGCCGTCGTGATTGTCGGGGGAACCAGCCTTACCGGGGGCCGCGGCACGATCGGCGGAAGTTTTATCGGACTGCTCATTTTCGCTGTTGTCATGAACATCATGAATCTGCTGAACATCTCATCCTTTGTCCAACCGATCGTGCGGGGACTGATCATTATCCTGGCCGCCCTGGCGATTTCCCGGATGGTAAAATCGAAATCCGCAGCTGCGGAAGCTTCGTGAGCAAAAGGCGCATAGCGAATATGCAAAAGAGTAAAGGCCGGATGGTCCGCATTATGGGGCGTCCGGCTGTTTTCACTATGTGGAGAATAAAGGCGATCCCTGTGGGATACGCGGCAGACAGGTTAATTTTGTTTATTAACATGTAAAAGGATTCTTGGTAATATAGGTACAACCTATGTTTGAAGGAGCTGCTGGATATTGAAGCGCGCACTGCTGACCTACCTGTCTTCCAGCGTAAAGCGCAAGATGATTCTGATGGTGGTAGTCATGCTGATTCTTGTAATCGCTATCATCGAGATTGTCACTTACGCCGTTTCCATTAATTTTCATCTGAACGACGCCAAGGCAAATGATACCCAGAAGGTGCAATTTATCAGCGAGAATATGGACGATGCCATTTCGTATATGGGCAAGCTGATGGACAGCATTACCGAGGATTCAGAAATCCAGTCTATGCTGCTGCAGACGAACCAGCTTACCTATGAGAAGTTAAGCGCGCTGGAACAGCTGGTCGTTTCCAAAATCCTGTACTCCACTGATAAGCTGGAAACCGTCTATCTCTTCAATACGCAGCAGTTCCTGGTCAAGCTGAACTATAATACTTCCGGGAGTGTGAATAATAAGGACGATGTGCAGTCCGAGCTGAAGAAACAGCGTTATGACACGGTGGGAAGAATCACCTGGAGGGTTAACAAAGGGGTTATTTATATCGAAAGAGCCATCCGGGAACTGGATTCGCTCAAGATGCTCGGTTATATAACTATTTCGCTCAAGGACGATTATTTAAAGCAACGCCTGCAGTCCGAGCCTTACCGCTACAGCTATGTGTTTGATGAGCAGGATCGTATCGTTGTCAGCAGCAGCGAGGTTCCCGATATCCACGTGGATGATCTGCTCCGCCGCGCGAAATTGCAATCCGCCGAGGGGCCTTCTGTATTGAATATGGAGCCGTACGGAAAAATGCTGTTCACAACCTTCATATCCGCCCAGGAAGGGTGGAGAGTAGTCTCGCTTGTGCCGCTTAAGGAAATCTCCAAAGGCACGGAACTGATCGGACGCTGGATCACCGCGATCGGAGTGATCGGCGTGCTGTTGGGCATCCTCTTGACCTGGTTCACGACCAGCCGCATAATCGCTCCGCTCCACGCGCTTAAGCAGGTTATGGATCAGGTGGAGACAGACCGTTTCGATCAGCAGGTCAGAATCAACCGGAGGGATGAGTTCGGGCGGCTCGGGCGCAGCTTCAACCAGATGATGGGCAAGATCAATTATTTGATCTCCGAGGTGTACCAGAAGGAGCTGGCCCAGCGTGAATCAGAATACCGGGCACTTAAGGCCCAGATTAATCCCCATTTTCTGTACAATACGCTGGATACGATCCGCTGGCTGTCCATGTACGGAGAGAATGACAAGATCGAGAATGTGACCATCTCCCTGGCGCAGCTGTTGAAGGCCAATCTGGCCGATCACCGGGAAATGGTGCCGGTCCGCTCGGAGCTGGAATATATCAATGCTTATTTAGCTATTCAGAAGACCCGTTTTGAGAGCCGGATCACGGTTTCAATCCACATGGACGACGACATTGCGGAGCTATGGATTCCCAGGTTTATTTTGCAGCCGATTGTGGAAAATTCGTTCGTGCACGGGCTAGAGAATAAAGTCGGTCCGGGCAACCTGAGCATAATCGGGATCATGGATGGAAGGAGAGTAAGATTCCGGGTGATTGACGACGGTGTCGGAATCGAGGAACAGAAACGGGCCCGGCTGCTGGAATTCACGGGCGAGGTGGACTTCGGCAGCGCCAAAGGGACAGGCAACGGAATGAGAAACGTACACAAACGGATTCAAATGCTGTTCGGCGAAGGCTACGGTCTGACGATCAACGGCATGCCAGGCAGCGGTACCATTGTCGATATTATAGTGCCTGTAATGGAGAATGTAACTGCGTCTCCCAATACTGCGGATAAAGGTGGGAAGCATATTGTATAAAATCGTGATTGTGGATGATGAAGACATCGTAAGCCGGGGACTGAGCGAGAAGGTAGACTGGAGCAAGCTGAACTGCACAGTATGCGGGACGGCCGCCAACGGACTGGAAGGCATAGAAGTCATTGAACGTTTCAAGCCGGATATCGTCATTACCGACATCAAGATGCCCGGGATGAACGGGCTGGAGCTGGCCGAGCATATCAAGCGTCATTATCCGGGGATGATCACGATTCTCCTGAGCGGATACAGTGAATTCGACTATGCCCGTACCGCAGTAAGACATCAAGTATTCGATTATCTGCTCAAACCGATCAAGATTCCGGACCTGAATGCCTGCATTCTTAAGGCGGTGGACAGGATCAACGGCAAGAGAGCTTCTCTGCTGCAGGCGGCCAGTGACTCCAAGCGGGAGAACGCGGACATCGTGGAGGCGGGCATCCTCATGAATGTGATTGTGAACGGCAATAAGGATATTGCCGCTATGCGTACAAAGCTGAAGGATTACGGTATCCAGCTCGGCTGCGGTGTGGTCGTGGTGTTTGAGATGTATAATCCCTCGGATCTTTCTTATGAAGACTATGCCTCCCTGTACCAGTATGCCGTCAACAATATAGTGAATGAAACGTACCACCGTTTCCAAATGGCGACCTCCATCGTGGATATGGAAGGGAAGAGTGTTGTCGTCGTCAAGTCTGATCCCGCCTTGCAGCAGGTGATTATCCGCAAAAGAGTGGTGGAAGCGACAACCGAATGTCTGGAGAACATCGAAATGTATTTAAAAAAGCAAATCAGCGTCGGCATCGGCACGGGCTTCCAGGAGATCAGCGAGCTGTACAGCTCCTTCCAGCATGCGCTTAAGCTGCTCGAGACTCAATTGTTCTGGGGAAGTCTGATGCCAAAGCTGCAGGATGTACTTCAGTGCAGCTCTGGCAAGCCGGCCCTGGGCCGTATGGATGCGGAATGGTTTGAGGCAATTTGTGACGGCGACGAACCGAAAGCGAAACGGTATTTGGACAAATTCACGGCCGACATTAGAGCCGGCAGGAATAAAAGTATCGCCCTGAACTGTTGTCTTGACTTCCTGCTCGGCCTGTCCAAGCATGTACCGGAGTGGAGGATAAAGGACCAAATCACCGAAGCCATTGCGGGAATCACCGGACTGCGGACCTTCGGGGAATATACGGACCTGTTAAGCCGGATTACAGCCCTGGCCTGCGAGGAGGCCTTATGGAGGAAGGAAGAATCGATGGGAAGAAGCCTGGCGGAGCGGATCGCCCGGTATCTGGATGATCATTATGCCGAAGCCGAGCTGAATCTTCAATTGGTTGCAGACTTGTTCCATGTGAGCGCCAGCCATCTCAGCAGAATTTTTAAAAAAGAGCTGGGGACTAACTTTAACGAGTACCTGTCGCTCAAACGGGTGGAAAAGGCCAAGCAATTACTCACCGGCAGCCGGCGTTTGACCGTACTGGAAGTTGCCCGCCGGGTCGGGTTCGCGGACGGCAAATACTTCGGGCAGGTGTACAAAAAATATTATGGAATAACACCTTCGGAATATAAAGAAACCTTGTTCGGCCCCCGCTGCAATGCGTTATAACGCCAGGAGGGCGCACAGCAAAAATCTCTATCCCCGGCCGGTTTGGCAAAACAAGCGGGGATAGAGATTTTTTATTTGATGCCCTTCTTTTCGATTTCCGCCTTGGCTTCATCCAGCGCCTGCCTGGCCGTCTTCCTGCCGGTGAGCGCCGAGGTGATGGCATCCTGCAGCACACCCGACCACTCCACATAAGATGACATGCTCGGCCTGTTGATCGCATATTCAAATTGTTCGGTCATCAGGTTCCGGTTCAGGTATTTTTCCTCATTCTCGAATTGGTCGATCTGCTCGTTCCAGACTGAAAGGCCTCCAATTTGGTCCTTGGCAGACACTTCATTTCTCATGCTGATCGTCAAATCAATAAATTTCCAGGCCCAGTCTTTATGACGTGAAGTTCGGGTAATACCGAGTGCGCCGCCCCCGGTAACGGTGGAGCTTCTTTGATATCCCTGGAAACCGGGCACGAGCGCCATTTTAAAGCCGGGTTTGCGGCTGAGGATCGGATCGGCATAAGCCCAGCTGATCAAAAAAGGCGTCTTGCCCTCCGCGAAGGTCTCAATAGACGACATATCGCCTGCAGTCAGGGAAGCGGGATCGGATAAACCGCTGCTCCGCAGGGTGTTCACCATGAATTCCAGCGCTTGCACGCCGCCGCCCTCATTGAATACCCAGCGGCCGTTGGCATCCTTCGCCTGCACGCCAAGGGCGTTGGCCAGCAGCGTATAATCGGTGATCAGGCCTTCGCCCGGCTTCCAGCTCCAGATCAGGCCGTACTTGGCAAGTCCCTTATCCTGAATGTACTTTGCCATGTCCTTCAGTTCCTCCCAGGTGGCTGGAGGAGCATAAATGCCGGCGCTTCTCAGCATCGATTCATTATAGTAGAGGAACTTCTCTTCCATGATGACCGGGAAGGCATATAAATCAGGAAGCGCATATAAATCATTGCTGATGACCCGCTGGTTATAAGCAATGGGTACCAATTTATCAATTACACTTCCTGTGACATAGTTCCGCAGAGGCTCAAGCAAGCCGGTTCTGGCAAATCCGGTGGTCCAGACCGTATCGACCAGGATAATATCCAAATCTGAGCCTCCCCGCAGGATGCTGTCTTCTATCTGGTCATGCAGCGAGTTGATATCGGTGGAGCGGATATCGACTTTAATCCCATATTGCTCTTCATACCGCGCGGCAATTTTCCTGATATAAGGCAGATAGGAGTTTTCGATCAGAATGCTGATCTGGTCAGGACGGCCGGAGACCGGAGATGTTGATTGGGCTGCTTCATTTCCGGATCCGCGTTCATTCGAACGGGTGTTGAAGATGAAGATGAAGATGGCTGCCAGGGTCAGGAGAGACAGTAATAACAGATAATAAAAAGGCTTGGATCTGAGCATAGACTTGTCCACACACCCCCAAAGCAAAGTCGGGTTATCTTTCTCTAATAGTATAGTGGGATTATTTGATTAAATCGACTGAAATGTTTTTTTCGAAACAATCGACTATTCAGTAATGGTTCTTTGAAGACAAGTCTCACCTATGTTTAGGTGTATTCAATGTCGGGAACTCTTTGGCCCACACATTGTGACAGGTGTTATTACAGGAATCAACGGTTTGTGCCAAGAATAGATACAAAATGTGCCAAAAGAACGTTACAAAACTGCTCGAATTAACCCTATTTAGTGACAAGATGAATTACAACTCACATCCATTTTCAAAAAAACTGTACAGGAATAAAAATTAGCGTCCACAAGAAGACCAAAGACTGGAGAAGATCGATCTGTACTCGATCATCCCCAGTCTTTTTGTCGTTGCGACAATGCTCGTTTCATCGCTGTTTTCCTGAGTGAAACGAGATTAGAGAGAATAAAAATGATTTCTGAGGAATAATATGGTAATTACCACGGGGAATGAAGGTTTTTAGGAATGTATTTATTTCACAAAATGCAGAGCACAGAGTATGATTCTATCCATTAAAAACCAAAGTATAGTTAATGATAGATAATTTGACAACAGCCGGAATTATATTCCATAATAAGTAACGGGAGGCATAAGAAAGGTATAAGGTAATAAAATTTATTACTTATGTTGATTTATATTCACTCATGAATTTACAAGGGAGGGTGCATACATGATTCAAATTGATCATTTAACCAAAAAATTCCCAAATCAAAAAGGTTTGTTTGATGTTAGCATCCAAGTGGATATGGGGCAGATTTTTGGTTATCTTGGACCGAATGGAGCTGGTAAATCTACCACGATCCGTCACTTAATGGGATATATGCAGCCTGACACCGGTAAAGCGACTATCAACGGATATGATTGCTGGGAAGAATCAGACAAGATACATAGCATATTAGGTTATGTCCCAGGTGAAATCGCCTTTGTTGAAGGCATGACTGCCGTGGACTTTTTGGATGCTATGGCAGGTATGAGGAATTTAAAGTCAACCACGCGGCGTAAGGAATTAATTGAAACCTTTGATTTAGATATGAGAGTGCCCATCCGGAAAATGTCCAAAGGCATGAAACAAAAGTTGGCAATTATTAACGCTTTTATGCACGATCCTGAGGTTATTATTCTAGATGAACCCAGCTCAGGTCTGGACCCTCTGATGCAAAAGACATTTGTAGATCTGTTGCATAAGGAGAAAAGTAAAGGGAAAACCATTCTCATTTCCTCCCATATTTTCAGTGAACTAGAGGATACTGCGGATACTATAGCTATCATCCGTAAAGGCCGGATAATAACCGTTCAGGAACTGTCCCTATTAAAAGGTGAGATGGCTGCTAATAGATATGAGGTGGAGTTCTACCGTCAGGAAGATCTTCAGACGATTGTTCATTCCGGACTTGACGTACAAAGCCACTCCGGGAATAAGGCGGTTATTTCTGTCGATAGGGAGATTAGCGAAATTTTGGAACAAATTAGTCAATATCCGATCAAGGCGTTGGATATACCACGGCAGCGCCTGGAAGACGTATTCATGAAATATTATTATGACGAGGAGGCTTAAGTTATGAACTTCTCCTTATATAAAGCGATGATGAAAGGACACGGGAAGTTCCTCTTTACTTGTGCTTTCACGGGCTTTCTCTGTTTGTATTTACTCGTTATGACATTCCCGTTACTGTCCGATTCACAGCAATTTAATGATGTTATCAAAAGCTTGCCCAAGAGTGTAATGGATGCATTCGGAATCCAAGGGAATTTGACCAATGCAGTGGAATATATGGCTATGAATTTTTACAATTCTATCTACCTGTATTTACTGATGGCGTACACGATTCTGACAGCTTGCCAGTTAGTCAGTAGATTTGTAGATCGAGGATCAATGGCTTATCTATTATCGACCCCAGTGACGAGAAGAAAGGTGATTAATACTCAAGCAGCAGTTCTTGTAACCGGGCTTGTTGTAATGTGTCTATTCACCTATCTTGGAGGGTATTTCGGAGTACTTTCATTCGTTAATAACAGTGCATTTGATTTGGGTGTTTTTACGGAATTAAATCTAATAGTCATGCTGATATTTCTTCTAATTGGATCTTATTCTTTCTTGTTCTCCTGTATATTCGATGAAGAGAAGACAGCCCTCGGAGCAGGTTTTGGGGTTACTTTATTATTCTATGGACTTGATATGGTCAGCAAATTGTCTGAGAAGCTGTCATGGCTCAAATATTGTACGATATTCACTTTGTACCAGCCTGAGAAAATTATCCAGGGTACGTATGATACGGTGAGCATAAGCCTTGTGTTAGTGGTTGTATCCATTCTTATATTTGCAGCAGCATCCTTTATATTTCAAAAAAGGGATCTTTCTTTGTGAATGAATCGACTAATTTGTCAGCGGGGAGAGAGAACATTTGAAATTATTTTGTATACCGTATGCAGGAGGTTCTGCAACTTACTATTTGAAGTGGAGGAGGCATTTGGACCAAGATATCAAACTGATTCCCTTGGAGCTCTCTGGCCGAGGAGAACGGTTCGGAGAACCTCTATACCAAAACTTTCAGGAGGCGGTAGAGGATCTTTACATCCGCTTATTGAGGGAACTGGACACGCGGGAACCTTACGCTATCTTCGGCCATAGTATGGGGGCTTTACTTGCTTTTGAATTGTATCAGAAACTGCAGTTTAACAAGAAGTTTCTTCCCAGACATATGTTTTTTTCAGGTAAAGAAGCACCCCATATTAACTTGTTTCTGTCCCGCAGGGAAGAAATTCATCTGCTGCCGGATGATCGGTTTTTAGAAAAACTAAAAGAATACAATGGGGTTACAGAGGATTTTCTGGATAGCCGGGAGCTGATTGAAATGTTCCTGCCAGTGATTCGGGCTGATTTCCGTATGGTCGAGACCTACAGCTTCATTCCTGTCCGTAACAAAATGAATTGCCCCATAACTGTTTTACAAGGCAGACGGGATTATATGACAGATGAGGAAGTTCAAGCGTGGGAGATGCACACAACGGGTACCTGTGTTGTAGTTCCTTTTGAGGGCGCACATTTTTTTATTAATGAGCATTTATCTCAGGTAATCCATATTATTCATTCCAGTGTAAAGGGTTGAGCATGACTAATATTATAACCGAGGTGGACAATGAATTCTTCCATTAATAAAGAGATACAAGAGGTTGTAATAGAGCTGGAGAAAACCATTCAGAGTATTCCGTTCATTGAGAAGTCCGGAATCATAGTAACTGAAACGGAATATTCGATTCCCCCCGTGCATCTGAACGATCTTTTCCCCGATGGCAGTATTGAAGCGGTACGTAATCCTTATATTCAAGATACCATCCTCCCAAAATCTGCGGTTATTGAGCAAGAAGCCATTGATCGGCAAAAACCAGCAATTAGTTATGGAGCTCCTCTAAACATTGAGCCACACTACCCTGCAACCTTGCAGCAACTGTTAAAGAATGCGGCTGACAAGCATGGAAGTCAGGGTATTCACTTTATTTATATGGATGGAACGGAGAGCTTCTGTAGTTATACTGAACTTTTGCACGAAGCACAGTGCCTACTGTATGGATTGAAGAAGCTAGGCCTGCAGCCTGGAGACTCTGTTATCTTCCAGTTTAAAGACAACAAAAAGATTATTATTTCCTTCTGGGCTTGTGTATTGGGCGGATTTTTGCCGACTCCAATAGCCATAGCGCCTATCTATTCCGAGATGAACGCCTTGTTGACCAAAATCTATAATTCGTGGAGTTTGCTGGATCATCCTGTGATTTTATCTGAGCTTGAGCTTGAACCAAAGCTGGCAGAACTCGAAGTTCTCTGGAATGAAAATGAAGTGCGAATAGCCTGTTACGAAAAAATAAAAGCAGACTTTCCCGACACGAATGGGTATGAAGCTGCAGAGGACAGCTTTGTTCTCAACCTGCTTACTTCTGGAAGCACCGGTAAACCCAAATGCGTACAGCATCGTAACAGCTCGATTATTTGGAGATCAATGGCTACTTCCGTTCACAATCAGTTTGATCATCGCGATATTTCGCTAAACTGGATGCCCTTGGATCATGTGGGCGGTATTGTGATGTTTCATGTAAGGGATGTTTGTTTGGGCTGTACCCAAGTGATAGGCCATATTGACAGCATTGTGAATAATCCCTTACTGTGGCTGGACTGGATCGATTATTATAAAGCAACTTTGACCTGGGCGCCGAACTTTGCTTTTTCCATGTTAAACGATGCAGTAGCAGCAGCCGGTGAACGAAGCTGGAACTTGTCCTCCATGCGGTATGTCCTGAACGGAGGAGAAGCAGTTGTAGGTAAAGTGGCACACCGTTTTCTCAATCTGCTGAAGCCGTTTCACCTTCCAGCCAATGCGCTAATTCCGGCTTACGGTATGTCAGAAACCTCATCAGGTATTGTTGAATCCCATCTTCTAATGCGAGACACGCCCTCGGGGATCCATTATATAGACAAAAATTCACTAAGTGGTACAATCAGACACGTTTCCGCTGATGATCCAAATCACGTAGTTTTCACAGAATCGGGTACGCCGATACCCGGTGTGGCATTACGGATTGTTGACAGCGCCAATGCCCTTCTAAATGAGGGCAATATCGGCCGTCTGCAAGTCAAAAGCCCTTCAGTTATGAATGGTTATTACAAGAATGACGAAGCTAATCAGGAATCCTTTATTGATGGGTGGTTTGAAACCGGGGATTTGGGATTTTTGATCGACGGGAGACTTACGGTTACCGGTAGGGCAAAGGACGTTATCATCATTAATGGAAACAATCATTATAACTACGATATTGAAGCAGCTATAGAGGAAATTGACGGAATTGAAGTTACCTATGTAGCCGTGTGTGCCATTCCGGATGAACAGAATGTAGATCAGCTTGCAGTATTTTTTGTTCTGGACGAGGATTCCGGTTCCCGCCTGCCGCAAATGATAGACCAAATTAAATATGACGTCAGCAGAAAATTTGGCCTTTATCCTGCCATAATCATACCCCTCTCCCAAGATGAGTTCCCTAAAACCAACAGCGGCAAAATTCAACGCAATGAGCTGATTCAAAAGTATAAAAACGGAGCCTTCGTCCCGATCAAAAAACAAATCGACATATTGCTCAGCAATGAATATACGCTTCCAGACTGGAGCTATAAACAGAAGTGGATAAGCTGCGAACTTGATGAAACGGAGCCTAGCAAGATTAAAGCCGAGAATACAGTAGTTTTTGCCAACTCGGTAGAAGATACACCTTCTGAACTTCAGGAAGGGATACTGGTATTGAAGGGTGAGCATTTCCGGAAAGCGGATTCCAGACATTATTATATCAACCCTTCTAATCCGGATGATTATCAGAATCTTATGGAATGCTTAGCGGAAGAAGCCTTTTGGATGGAGTACGTAGTTCATCTTTGGAACATAGGATCTGTGAAAAAGATTGGCTCGGTTCAGGATCTTAAGGATGCCCAACTGGACGCAAGTATTAGTCTGCTGTATTTAACCAAAGCACTGAAGAGATATGAAGATCGGGATATTTATCTCTTTATGGTGACCTCCCAGGCTATAGGGGCATTAGGAAATGAGGTTGTTCATTATGAACAGGCAACCATCCCTGGCTTCATTAAAACCATTTCCCATGAATTACCCCATGTTTTTTCTAAGCTGATAGATATACCAGACAATGAGAATATTGAATTAATGGAAATTCTGAGCAGGGAATCTATTGCACAGGATCAATACCGGGTTGTTGCCTACAGAAATCACTGTCGGCTGGTTCCTGTTATCGAGAAGATGGACATACTGGCTACAGCGAGCCGCCGACTTCCTTTGAAGAAGCAAGGATTATACATAGTGACCGGTGGATTAGGCGGAATCGGTATACTTGTATGCGAGCAGCTCATGGAGCAATATGCAGCTAACATTCTGGTTATCGGCAGGACGCCATTGACTGTCCCTCAAAAAAAAGAAGCTTTCGAGCGTCTAAAGAATAAAGAAGCCGCTGGCGGAACGATCCGGTATGAGACAGCTCTCCTGACAGATCAATTGCGATTATCCAACCTGATTGCCGAATTTGAAGCAGAGCAGCAGCAATCCCTAAGCGGTGTTATTCATCTTGCGGGTATTATTCAGGAGTACCTTATGGAAGATCAGACTCAAGAGCAGCTGGATGAAATGTATGAAGCCAAGGTTTACGGCACTTGGGTGCTTCATCAGCTTGTTAAAGATAAGAAAGATATCCTGTTTATTTCGTCGTCCTCGGCAAGAACCTTACATTCCGGGATGACAGTAGGAGCGTATTGCTCCGCGAATCAATTCATGGAGATCTTCACGGTCTACCAGAATCAATCTGCTCTTATGCAGGCTTACTGCTTCTCCTGGAGTTTGTGGGATGAGCTGGGTATGGGAAGCGGCTTAATCATTAAGAATCAATTGGGCAGCAGAGGGTATAGCCCCATTACCAAACAAAACGGAATTTTGTCCTTGTGGGCGGGGTTGAGGTCTGGGGAACCTGTACAATTTATTGGTCTGAACGGCGCTAAGAAGGAAATCCAGGAATTAAGCCATGCGGATGTCCCTCCCGTTCACCGGGTAACGATATTTATTCAGACAGCAGTTGAGCCTAATCAGCTTAAAAAGATTAACGATTTATTTAAAGAAATAGCTGCAGCTTCTGCAGGGACGGAAGCCCCGCAGATTGAACTGAAGCAGATTGAACAAATGCCTCTTGATGAGGCTGGGGAAGTTGATCTGAGAATGCTGGCGGAGCTTTCAGCGCCTGCTAAGCCCTTGGAGAGCAGTCCCAGAAATGAATTGGACCAGGTCCTTATTATGTGCTGGAAAAAAATCCTCAACGATTCCCGTATCACCATTAATGACCATTTCTTTGAACTCGGCGGAAATTCATTACAAGCGACTCAATTGGTCTCAATTTTGCGCAGCGAAATTAAGGTTCAGGTGGAACTCGAAGATTTGTTTAACTTTCCAGAATTAAAGCGGCTGTCTGATGTTCTGAATGAAAGACTGTACAAAGAAGAAAGAGGCAAGATGGAACCAGTTGTTCCCAGAGTTAGAGGTTCAAAGGTTCAAATGTCGTCTGCACAGAAACGGCAATGGGTTTTGTATGAGCTGGAGCCGGATAATCCCTTCTACAATAACACTGTGGTAATACAAATAAAGGGCCATATCCACGCCGGATATATGGAGCAGGCCATTCAGGAAATTATCCGGCGGCACGAAATTTTGAGAACGACCTTTGACGTTATTGAGGATCAGGCTGTTCAGATTATTCAAGCTCAAGCACCCGTTAAGGCTGTAATCCGTGACCTGACTTCATTGACAGAGGAACTACGGCAGGACACTGTGGATACACTTATTAGAGAAGAGTCTATGAAGCCGTTTGACCTGGTAAAAGGTCCGGTTTGCAGATTTCAGATTCTCAGAACAGCGGAGGATCACTGTACTCTTATTGTATCTATTCATCATATTGTCTCGGATGGATGGTCTGTTGGTGTGCTGCTTAAAGAATTCTCTCATTATTATTTCACTCTGCTGGATGGGCATGGTCTCCCTGCAGAGGTGCTAGAGATTCAATATGCTGATTTTGCCCTTTGGCAAGAAGAGTGGTTTAAGAGTGAAGAGCATAACAAGCAAATGGCATACTGGGAAAAGCAATTGACAGGCGAGCTTCCCGTGCTGGATTTGCCAACGGACAAGCCTCGTCCGGATATCCAAACCTATCGGGGCACAGTAGAAGTACTTCGGATCAGTAAGGGATTAACAGATAATTTAAAGAGGATGGCACAGGAAGAAGGAGCCACCCTATACATGGTTTTATTGGCGGGGTTTGCAGCACTGCTGAAGCGTTATTCCAACCAGGATGAACTCCTGCTAGGCTCTTTATTCGCTAACCGGAACCGGAGAGAGGTAGAACCGCTTATTGGTTTTTTCACCAATACGCTGCCTTTACGGCTAACATGCAAGGGGACATTCCGTGAATTTCTAAGACAAGTTAGGTCTACGGTGCTGGATGCGCAAAAGAATCAGGACATTCAGTTTGAGGAGATCATAGAGCGCTTAAATGTAGAACGAGACCCATCCAGGCATCCGCTGTTTCAAACGATGTTTGTCCTGCAAAATGCGCCTATGAAGCCTGTATCACATACAGATGGACAGATGGAAGCGGACATTTATTACAACGAGACCTCAAAATTTGATTTGTCCATGCAGGTTTTCGAGGATAAAGGCGAATTGAAGGTTGTTTTGGAATATAGTACCGATCTTTATGTTCAATCCACAATACAAAGGATGCTGAACCATTATAAAACACTTCTGGAGAAGGCGGTCATTACTCCTTCCCGTGCAGTGGATTCTTACGAAGTCATTACTCAGAAAGAGCGATTGCAAATTCTCGAAGAATGGCAAACACCTTTAGCAGCACAGGAAGCTGCCTACGGGGAAACACTGGTGTCTCTGTTTGAACAAGCAGTGGAGGAAACGCCAGATTCTTGTGCATTGGTTTATGAAGGCGAGGAGATGACCTACAGTGAATTGAACAAGCGGTCCAATAAACTTGCATTGTTTTTGCTGCAGCAAGGTTTGGACCAGGATGAAATCATCGGTATTTTGACGGAGCGATCCTTCATGATGATTATCGGAATTCTGGCGGTGCTCAAAGCGGGATGTGCTTATATGCCTATTGATCCCGCGTTTCCTGCGGAGCGCATCCGCTATATGATTGACGATAGCCGCGCGAGGAAGGTTTTGGTTCAGAATAGCCTGGCTGATAAGGTCTACGGAGTTGCAGAGGCAGTTAATCTTGACAATCCGGAGATTTATACAGGTGATGGAGAAAACTTACATGTGAACCTCAATTCCAGGCAATTAGCATACGTTATTTATACATCAGGCACCACGGGTAAACCCAAGGGAGTCATGATCGAGCATGCAAGTGTAGCAAATATTATTATGGATCTTCAGGAGAAATATCCTTTGGAGAAGGAGGATGCTTATTTATTCAAAACTCCTGTCACCTTCGATGTATCTGTGGCGGAATTGTTCGGGTGGTTTCATAAGGGTGGAAGCCTGGTCATTCTCAGACAGGGAGAGGAGAAAGAGCCTCTTTCTATACTAAGGGCTATCTATAATTACGGGATTACGCATATTAATTTTGTACCTTCGATGCTTAATGCCTTTATGAACTCTTTAGAGGCAGCGGAATACAGCCAATTAGACTCTCTTAAATATGTATTTGCTGCAGGCGAGGCGATTTCCAGGGAGACCGTACGGCATTTCTATAGTATTTCGGACACAGCACATCTGGAGAATATTTATGGGCCTACAGAATCTACGATTTATGCGACCCGATATTCTTTGGACAACAAACAAGAATCAGGCCTGATTCCGATCGGTTCTCCTATGCGCAATATTGGCATCTTGATTGTGAACTCCTATAATCAGCTACAGCCTGCAGGTGTCACTGGAGAGTTATGTATTGGCGGGGCAGGGTTGGCGAGAGGCTACATTAATAATGAAAAGTTAAGCAGAGAAAAGTTTACAGACCATCCACTTAAGGCCGGAAGTAAGCTATATCGTACCGGGGATTTGGCAAGATGGACAGAAGATGGTCAGATTGAATATTTGGGTCGTATGGATCATCAAGTAAAAATCAGGGGAATCCGCATTGAGCTAAGCGAGATCGAAACAACGATTCTTCAGCATGAAGAGGTCAAAGAATGTGTAGTAAATGCAATAAGTGATTCTTACGGCAACAAACGTCTGGCAGCGTATCTGGTTCTTTCACGCGAGGTTAGCATTGATTGGCCGGATTATTTAAGAGATAGACTGCCCGAATATATGATTCCCCACTACTTCATGACGCTGGATGTCCTGCCTATCAATGCTAGCGGCAAAACAGACCGAAAGGCTCTGCCCCAACCGGAAGTTGGTGTCGTGAAGGACGGTGAGAATTATCATGAGCCTGCTGATGAGACGGAACGGATTCTGGCAGATATTTGGGGAGAATTACTGGGAGTAACACGTGTCGGCAGAATAGATGATTTTTTCAAGCTGGGCGGCGATTCTATTGCAGTCATTCAGATGATCTCCCGATTACGAAAGCAGGGCTATCAACTTGAGCCTAAAGCTGTTTATCTTAACAAAACCATTGCTCAGCTAGGCCGGAAAATAACCAAGACAGTCCACAACAGGGTTGAATCACAAGTTGAAGTGACGGGAGAAATCAAGCTTACGCCTATTCAGCAATGGTTCTTTAATGAAAATTTCTCTAATCCTGAGCATTGGAATTTACCGGCTTTCTTTTCACTTGCGGTTCCTTATCCGGAGCAGGTAATCAAGCAGGCTCTGTTGGGGGTTATAAATCACCATGACGCATTAAGAATAAGCTATAACGGCGGAAGCGGGGATATGAGGCAATTCAACCAACCACGTATCCATGACATTTCAATTCATACTGTGGACTGCACGGGAATGTCCTTGGAAGCCCAAAAAACAGCTTTTCTGGAGGAATCTAACCGGGCACAACGATCCTTGAAACTGGATACCAGCCTTTTGATCGCACCAGTGCTGTTCCAATGCTGTGACGGAACGCAGAAGCTGCTGCTGGCAGTCCATCATTTAATTGTCGATGGAGTATCCTGGAGAATTATTGCTGAGGACCTAAGGCTCTTGCTGGATGCGCTGATGAATAATGAACAAGCCGAGCTTATGGCTAAAACAACGTCATTTAAGGAATGGGCTGAAGCGCAGCATAGGTATGCCCAAGGCGCTGAAATACAGACTGAGCTGCCTTATTGGAAGAAAACCGCTCAAAGTATCAGCCGTTTGGCGGAAGAGTTGTTCAACGACCCCGGTATTGAAAGCGACGGAGTCACTATCCCTATAGTAATCAATAAGTTCTACACAGACAATCTGCTCAGAACTGCCAACCACCCTTACAATACGGATATTAATGACCTGCTGCTAACCGCTATTTTTAGAGCAGCTAGGACTTGTACCGGCAGCGATACCTTGTCCATAATGCTGGAGGGGCATGGCCGTGAGAATATTCTGAAGGATCTGGATGTAACCAGAACTGTAGGCTGGTTCACAAGTGCTTATCCCATTGTGCTGATGGGGCATAGCGAGGCAATAAGTGAGCAAATCAAAGGCGTCAAGGAGACCCTTCGGACTGTTCCGAATAAAGGTATCGGATTTGGAATTTTGAAGTATTTAACCAGGGATGCAGGGCTTAGTGCCGGCAAGTTGCCTTCTGTGCTGTTCAACTATCTCGGTCAGGTAGACGGCGGACGTTCCTCCTTAAATATGGAGCTGGCAAGCGCTTCTAATGGAAGCTTCCATAGTCCCACCGCCAGACGTTCTTATCTGCTGGAATTGAACAGCATGGTTATTCATGATGAACTAATTATTCATGTCTCAGTGACGAAGGCTATGATGCAGCATGGGCTGGCCGCCGCGCTAGTGTCGTCTATAGAGCATGAGATAATGGCTATTGCCGATCATTGTATGAATGTGGCTTACAGAGAGTTTACGGCATCGGATTTTCCTTTGATAAATATGTCCCTGGATGAGCTTTCCAAGCTTCCCGCATCAACCGAGGATGCCTATCCACTCTCTCCCATGCAGCAGGGCATGCTGTACCATGCGCTGTCGGATGATGTGTCATCGTCTTATAACGGCAGAATATATGCCCACTTAGTTGGCGAACTTGTACCTTCCGTAATGCAAAAGGCATGGGAGGAAATTGCGGACAGACATCCTATTTTACGGACAACCTATCTATGGGAAGGTCGGACTGAGCCTGTTCAGCTTGTACGTAAAAACCTGAGCCACCCGGTTGAATGTAAACTTGCCGATGGAGAAGAAGAACGGGAGCAACAAATCCGCACGTTCACGAGCCGGGCCTTTAATCTGGTGGATGAGGCGCCTGTACGGATAATGTTTTTGAGCAGTGAATCTGACCAGAGCAGCAATCAGTTGATATGCAGCTTTCATCATATTGCCCTAGACGGTTGGAGTGTGTTTGCATTACTAAGTGAACTTCTCGGTATATACGATGCGCTCTATAACAACCGGAAAATCGGACTGTCCCATGTGACTCCGTACAAGGAGTACATTCAGTGGTATTTGACTCAGGACCACCATAAGGCAAAGAGATTCTGGAGAGAGTACCTGAAGGGAATAAAAGCGGCAACTCCGCTGCCAGGACTTGCACTAGACAATGATGAGAAATCCTCGCCGCAGATAAGAGATATGATCAAGTACACTTGTACCATTCATGCTGAAACGGTGGAACTCATTCAGAAATTCACCAGACAACAGCCATATACGCTGAATACTCTGCTGCAGGCAGCGTGGGGATTAATTTTGAGCCGGTACACTGGCAAGGATGACGTATTATACGGATGTACCGTTTCAGGGAGACCACATACACTGCCGGATGTGGAAAAGATGATTGGGCTGTTTATTAACTCTTTACCGCTAAGGGTTAATTTGACAGAGTGTACAACTGCGGCAGAGCTGCTTGCGAATCTTCAGATGGCCACCCTGGACATCAAGGAATATGAATACAGCTTATTGCCAGAAATTCAGGAGGTCAGTGCCATTCCGTTTGGAGAGGCGTTGTTCCACTCATTGCTGATATACCAGAACTACCCTGTAGATGCTGATATGGCTAATTCAAACAGAGTGTTGAAGCTTAATCATGTGCAAGGCTCTGTTGATATTAATTATGACCTTATTGTGGAGATAGCACCTCGGGATAACACCATTCTGTTTGAAGTTTACTACAACCGGGCTTTGTGGGATCAGGATTTCATGGAACGGATGTTCTATAATTTTCAGAATGTCCTGATGTCCTTAGTAATGGACCGTGACCAGAGAATAGCTGCCGTTTCGATCCTGTCCACTGAGGAGAGCCAAAGGATCCTTCAGTATTTCGCCAAGACCGCTAAGGTGGATGTGCTATACGAGGACCAGGAAGAAATATATAAGGGTGTAAACGATCCGGAAATCAGCACGGAGGTGTATATACTTGACCATTGGCAGCAGCCTGTTCCAATAGGAGCTCCGGGGGAGATCTGCATAGCCAGCGATAACCTTTACCGGGATTGCGGAAGCTGGGCGGAATGGATGACAGAGCATGAGATAGAAAATTTTCTGGCGCCTGCGGGCAGTAAGCGTTTGTATAAGACTGGTGATATCGGGATGTGGCAAGGGAACGGCACGATAAAAATATTAGAACTGGTATAGGGAGAGAGGTGTCTTTAATGAGTTATTCCAACAGTCGCGTTATAAATCTGGTAAGAATTAACGGCAAGCGGGTGGATCTCTCGCAGATCGAGAAGGAATGGGTCAAACACCCTTCTGTACAACAATGTGCTATTGTGGCTGTCAAAGGGAAGTCCTCCGATTTACGTCTGGTGGCTTTTGTAACAGGTCAAGACAGGCTGGATTGCCGGAAGCTGTGTTCTGATATTAACCGGCCAGAAGGTAGCGATAATGTTGTCTGCATTCAGATATCCTCATTTCCCCTTTTGCCAGAAGGTAAGATCGACAAAGAAGCCCTCTATTTATATGCTGAAAAAAATGCTGAATTACTGAATTGGGAGGCAGAAATTCGTTCGCTTCCTCATATCGGCAAGGTAGCAGTCGTTGCGGAAGAAATACTGCATGAGATCGAACACGTCCATATCGATGATTTGATCAATACCGGATATACAAAGAAGGAGCAGTCTTTGCCGCAAGGAGAGGTGTTGGAGGAGCGGACTAATACAGAGGTGAGATCCGGACCGATAGCAATTATACATGGCGGTACTCAAAGCCACTCGCGGAATGAGCCTGTCACCTTGGCGGATGTACTGGAAAGGGCTGCGCAGAACTACCCTGAGCATGGAATACACTATGTCAATGATGAGGGGCAGACCCACTTTCAATCCTACTCGGCTCTCCTTCAACAGGCGAAAGAGGTATTAGCGGGACTAGAGAAGCGTGGCTTAAAACCACAGGATAAAGTCATCTTCCAGCTGGAAGAGAAAAAGGATTTTGTTCTCGCGTTTTGGGCTTGTATATTAGGCGGATTTGTTCCTGTTCCCGTTACGGTGCCCCGTTCCTTTGCGCAATCCGGTACGGATTTAAATACGCTCAGCTATATTATAAATACATTAGAGCAGCCACATATCATAACAAATAATAACCGATATGAAGATATCAGGGACCTGGTTGCCAATTCCAGCCCAGCGTTAAAGCCGATCAAGCTAGAGGAACTGCAGGGGTATCCTGCTGCTGCTGTTCATCACCCCTCTTCAACGGATTTAGCAATCATTTTGTTTACATCCGGAAGCACAGGTTCACCCAAAGGAGTGCTGCAAACTCACGACACTATTATTAGCCGGGAGCGGGGGACAACCCTTTTAAACCGGTTTAATGCAGAAGAGATTTCAGTAAACTGGATGCCCCTGGAACATGTTGGTGGTATTGTAATGTTTCATATTAAGGAAATGTACGTAGGCTGTACGCAGGTGCAAGTTCAGACTAACTATATTCTGGCAGAGCCCTTGCATTGGCTTGATATTATGGACCAGTATAAGGCCACGTTAACTTGGGCGCCTAATTTCGCCTATTCTCTGGTTGCCGAGAGACTGGAGCAAACCGTGGGCAGGACATGGAATCTTTCCGCCATGAGATTTATTCTTAACGCAGGTGAAGCTATAACGGCTAAAAGCTGCAAATTATTTCTGAACAAGCTTCAACCTTTCGGGCTTCGTTCAAATGCCATGTTCCCCACATGGGGGATGTCTGAAACATGCTCGGGGGTTATCTACTCTAATACTTTTGACACTGAACCCCATACAGGTATCCGTGTTCTTGAAACCGATGCGGTAACCGGGACGTTTAGATTGTCAGATCGGATTCAGGACGGCATAACCTTTACGGAACTTGGGCAGCCGATTCCAGGAGTAGATGTAAGAATTGTAAACTCGAAGAATGAGCTGATTCATGAGGGGGAAATTGGCAGAATTCAAATCCAAGGATTAACCACTACTCCCGGTTATTACAATAATCCGGATGAGAATGAGAAAGCCTTTACTCCGGACGGCTGGTTTAATACCGGTGATCAGGGCTTCATTTGGGAAGGCTGTCTGACCATTACAGGACGGTTAAAGGATCTGCTGATCATAAATGGAGTCAACTACAGCAATGTAGAATTGGAGGGGCTTGTTGAGGAAATAGAGGGAATCGCCCTCTCCTTTACCGCAGTTTGCGCCATAAGGGGTCAAAACAGCGACACAGATAAAATTGCAGTGTTTTTTGTATCGGAGCTAAAGCATCGTGAACAGACTTTGAACCAGGTTCGCACAGTACGGAAGAAATTAAGTGATGCTCTAGGTTTGAAGATTGATTTTATCATTCCTGTAACAAAGAATGACATTCCCAAGACTAACATAGGTAAAATTCAGCGTTCCAAGCTTGCGTCACAGTTTCTGGCGGGGGAATTCAGCACGATCCAGCGGGAAGTGGATGTATTTGAGAAAAATGAACGAACGGTGCCTAACTGGTTTTTTGAAAAGAAGTGGAGTCATGTACAGCCTGCTGCCAGTGCTCCCGATTTTCTGGGTCGGTCGTTTTGGATTATTGATGATGGGGATAACACTTTCATAGCTAATGCGATTCTGGCTCAGGGCGGACAAGTATTGCTGTACTCTCATCAAGAAGATGTCATCCCGGTTGGCCCACTGCCTACGGATATTATTTATATTTCCAATTCCCGATTTGCCGGAGAAATGTTGTCCGAGGCAGAAATTAAATCCTTTCACAGGAAAGGTCTGTTTGGATTGCTTCATCTCATCCAGTCACTGCACAGGGCAAAGCCTGAAAAAATACAGCTGTATGTTGTGACCAGGAATAGCCAGCATTGTATGGACGAGCCGTGGTTGAATTATGGCGATGCCCCGATTCAGGGCTTTCTGAAAAGCGCTGCATTGGAGAATACGTGGCTGGCCTGCTGTCATGTGGACTTTGATTGCCGGGACATGGGGTTTAATGGTCTGATCGAAGAACTTAGAAACGTAAAACCCCAGGATGAAGTCGTTTACCGCCAAAACAAGAGGCTTCTGCCTCAGCTTGTTCCAATAGATATCCAACAGAGCGGCAAGCAAACAGTCAACCTGCAGGCTGAAGGCATGTATCTGATAACCGGTGGGCTTGGTGGCATTGGCACTGAATTAATTAAAGAGTTAGCTGACCGGCTAGACTTGAAATTTATTGTAGTAGGCAGAACAAATATTGATGACGAAAAGCAGCACTGGAAGAGTGACGTTGGCGGCGGACAGGTACCAATCAGATTACAAGCCTACAAGGAGTTGGAGAAAAATGATGTCGATTTTATCTATTTACATGGCGATTTGACAGATGCTGCTTTTCTAAAAAATGCCATCGCCCAAGGCCGGGCAAAATGGAACAAGCCTTTGGAAGGCGCATTGCATTTGGCGGGTGAAGGAAGTTTAGAGGAGCACTGGAAACACTTTGAAGATCGGTGGATTCATGCAACGGATACAAGTATCTACGAGCGAATGTTTACAGCAAAGGTACACGGAACACTGGCACTACATGAGGCGCTCCTGAATGAGCCAGAGGCTTCCCTGATACTCTTCTCTTCGGTAAATGGCTACTTCGGAGCTTCAACATTTAGCGCATACTCTTCAGCCAACAGCTTTATCGATCATTTTAGTATCTACAGGGCACATAACGGGTATCCCCATACTTACTGTTTTGCCTGGAGTCAGTGGGAGAACGTAGGCATGAGCCGTAATAACCTGGCGACTCAGGTCACTGCAAGCCGTGGATTTCTGCCGTTGTCTCGCGAGCAAGGCATTCATTCCTTGCTATACGGACTTATTTGCTCTACTCCACTTGTCTTTGTGGGGCTGGATCGTAATCATCAAGAAATCAGAAATGGGCTTAGTTATACACAGAACACTGAAATGATGCCAGTCATCTATTATACTTCTTCAGATATTGCAGCTTCTTCCCGGTCCATCATGGATAAGCTGGCTGCACTCGGAGCAGAAGACTGCAGGCTGGTTGAGCTGGCAGAAATCCCGGAAACAAAGGACGGATCGATTGATTATGCCTCCTTAAGCCTTATACAGGGTAACCGTCAGACGGTACTTGGGGATGAAGAGCCATTGTCGGCAACAGAGATGGCCCTCGTTAGCATATTCAAGGAAATACTGCAAATTAACCAGGTTAACCGTAATGACAGCTTCTTTGAATTGGGAGGGCATTCTCTCAAAGCGACTTTGGTGTTATCAAGAATGCAGCAGGAATTGAACATCAAACTTCCCGTTCAAATGATTTTTCAGCATCCTGTAGTTAAACAGTTGGCGAACATTATTGATCAGACCCGCGAGTCTCTTCAAACGGCAGAGATCCATATTCCGAAGCTGCCGGTACAGCGTTATTACGAGCTGTCACACGCACAAAAAAGAGTGTACATTTTAACTGAAATGGATTCACAAAGTAATAATTACAATATTCTCGGAACTTGGGAGCTACAAGGTGTTTTACAGGCAGACGTACTGAAAGAGGCATTCCAGCATCTCATTAACCGTCATCAGGGGCTCAGAGCCACCTTTGTAATGGTGGATGAAACGCCTGTACAGCAAATCGCGGCGACAGCAACTCTGGATTACAACTATCTGGATGTTTCAGTTATGGAGGAGGCGGCAAGGAAGAATGTCATTCAGGAGATTGTAAGCCGGGAGGCGGAAAAAAGCTACAATCTGGGGCACGGTCTGCTGATGCAGCTTACTCTCCTAAAGGTTGCACCTGAGCGGCATCTGCTTATCGTTGCACAACATCACATAATCTCGGATGGTTGGTCATTAGGGCTTCTGATGAAAGAGCTAGGTGACATTTATGAAATGCTGCTTCAAGGAAGTGTTCCTGAAGCCGTGCAGACGGAACTTGATCCGACGGATTACTTTGCTTGGCATAACCAAATGGTGGAACAGGATCAGAAGAGCCGTGAGTATTGGTTAGACAAGCTTGCAGGGGAACTTCCAGCTCTTGAACTGCCGCTTGATTTCACCAGACCTGTCATGCAAACCTACCGAGGGGATACCAAGCTCTTGACCATTCAGCCTGAATTGGCCCGTATACTGGAGGGGCTAAGCCAAAAACACGGAGTTTCGCTGTTTATGACTCTGTTAGCCGTTTTTAAGGTTCTGTTGTACAAGCTTACCGGAACTCAAGATATTATTGTCGGATCTCCTATTGCGGGGCGTAATCATATAACAGAGAAAATGATTGGCATGTTTGTGAATACGCTGGCGCTTAGGACGCATTTAGATTCAGCAGAGAGTTTTACTGATTTTCTGGAAAAGGTAAAACAAACGGCTCTGGAGGGCTATGAGCATCAGGAATATCCTTTTGACAGACTGGTTGACGAGCTTCATCCTGAAAGGGATATCAGCCGGACCCCTATTTTTCAGGTAATGATGGGTATGGTAAATCTGCCGTTGGAGTTGCAATTAAAGGATTTGAAGATTCAGGAAATCATCCAGGAGCACACAGTCGCTAAATTTGATTTAACCCTCCATATTTTTGAACGGAATGAAGCCCTGCTGGTATATTTTGAGTACAATACAGATTTGTTTCGGCTGGAAACCATCCAGCGCTTCATGAAATATTACGAACGTTTGCTGGAAGCCTTCAGCTCAAATTCTACGCTCAAGATAAGTGAAGTAGACTTCCTTGATGAAGCTGAACGCGCCTACCTTATTCACGAGGTAAATAGGACGCATAACCCGTATCCCCGTGAACTGACGATCAAGGAGCTGTTTGAGGAACAGGTAGAAGCAAATCCCGGGAAAACAGCATTATGCTGGAACGGACAGGATCTGACCTATGCCGAATTAAATAAGCGGGCCAACATCATTGCGAATGAATTACGCAAGTTGGAGGTGCAACGTGATGAGGTTGTAGGTATTATGGTTGAGCGAAGCGTGGATTCCATTGCCGGTATTCTGGGCATCATCAAGGCTGGAGGAGCTTATCTGCCTATTCATCCGGATTATCCGTCGGAACGGATAACGAATATGCTGGAATCCTCCGGAGTAAGAGTTGTACTTACGCTAAAAGATAGCGAAGGTATCGCCGGGAAAACTGCTTTTTGCCTTCCGTTAGACAGTTTGCAGCTATTGGAAGGAAATGCGAATAATCCGCTATCTGTCAATCAGGCTGCGGACTTGGCTTATATTCTATATACTTCAGGCTCTACCGGCCAGCCCAAAGGTGTTATGGTGGAACATCGGAATGTAATCCGATTGGTCCGAAACAATCAGTCGTTACCGGTAGAACAGCGGGATCGCATTTTGTTGACAGGGGCTCTGACGTTCGATGCCTCAACTTTCGAAATGTGGGGTGCTCTATTAAACGGATCGACTTTGTATTTAGTGGATGACCATGTATTATTGGATGCTTTGGAGTTGGCTCATCACCTATCAGACTATAGCATTACTGTTATGTGGCTGAGTTCACCCTTATTTAATCAATTGTCGCAGGATAATCCGGCTATGTTCTTACCGCTTAAAATCCTGATTGTAGGTGGAGATGTCCTATCCTCCAACCCTATCAATAGAGTTAAGCAGGCTTGTCCTGAATTGACCCTTATAAACGGGTATGGTCCCACGGAGAATACGACCTTTACAACTACCTATCCTATTGTGCGGGAGTATGCTCATACCATTCCTATTGGCAGACCGATCAGCAACACGACCGTTTATATCCTTGATAAAGACGGGCAGCTATGTCCTATAGGAGTTCATGGAGAACTATATACTGGCGGCGATGGGGTTGCGAGAGGGTATATGAATGATCCGTTACGGACTGCAGAGAGATTCATTCATGATCCCTTTGCAGGGAAGGGCAGACTGTATCGCACGGGAGATATCGTCCGCTTGAATAGCGAAGGCTGTGTTGAGTACATTGGAAGGACAGATAACCAGGTGAAAATACGGGGATTTCGAATTGAACCTGAAGAGATCCGAAATGCAATTTTGGCATATGGGCTGGCCAAGGATGCTGTAGTCGTTGTCAAAAGTAATGTCAGTGGCCACAAATACTTAGTAGGATATGCCGTTCCCGCAAATGGCGGATTGACAGCAGGTTCATTCAGAAATGAACTGCAGCATATTTTGCCCGAGTATATGATACCAAGCTTGATTGTACTCTTGGATCAATTGCCGCTGCTTAACAATGGTAAGGTGGATTACAAGGCTCTGCCGGAGCCCGATAGAGTAGAAGACTTGGGTGAGAGCTATACGGAACCAACGAATGATATTGAAAAAGATATCGTTGAAGTTTATCAGCAGGTTATGGGCTTGCCCAAGGTTGGTATCACGGATTCCTTCTTCGAGCTTGGCGGAGATTCACTGTTAAGTATCAAGGTGGTATCTAAGTTTAGGGAGAGGGGGTACAAGGTTGATCCCAAAAGCATATTTATGTTCTCAACGCCAATGGCATTAGCCGAAATGATTGCTGCGAGCGGAGAGTCCGTTGAGGTTCGGCAGCGAGGACCGAAGGATTATCTCATCGCCTTGAATTCCAAAGAGAACAATGGAAAGAGGTTAATACTTGCTCCTCCAGCCGGCGGCACAGTTATGGGCTACATTCATCTGGCTCAGCAGTTGGACTACCCAGTATATGGACTGCAAAGTCCGGGGCTATATGAGGATGAGGCGCCGCAATATTTAAGCTACGGGGAACTTGTAAGCTGTTACTTACAGTCCATTAGTGATACCTATAACCCGGAAACGGATTATCTGGGCGGCCATTCTGTAGGGGGACATATTGCCTTCGGGATGTGCCAGGAGTTAATCCGGCAAGGGCGGCCCCCTAGAGGCTTGATCATTCTGGATACAACCCCCTCCCTTGAGCTGTTAGCCGGATCAGATGATGAGGATGTATCAGAGGAAGAGCTGAAGCTGATGCTTCTGGTGTTAGGTATGGGGAACATCATGGGGCTTCCTAATGACCAAATCAAGGCTTTGGGTTACGAGAAGGCCAAACAGGCCATTATGGATGCAGCGAGGCAGGATGAGCTTGTTCAGGATTTTATGACAGCAGATTACCTCAATAAATATTTGCAGATTCAACTTCATAATGTAATGATGTCGAGAGTGCTGGAACTGGAGGCTACCAAGCTATCTATTCCTATTATCGTCATGAAAACCTTGGAGCATCCGGATGAGATTAAACAGCGCTTTGTTGCCTGGAACAACTACGGCTCGGGAGACGTACGTTTCATTGATATTCCCGGAAATCACGTTACGATGATGAGACAACCTTATGTCACGCAGCTTGCGTCGTTAATTGACGAGGCTACAAAGGAAGTAAGCACATTATAATACAAGAAAAGAGTGCTTAATGCTTTATAAGTTCTAGGGGGGTGTCCCAAAGCCATGAAATGGCTACTTGGGACGCCCTTTTTTATACGTAGGAGATACGTAAGCTATTGGGGTGGACGCTCCGCGAACGGACCGTTGTTTAAGCGGGAAATGGATCTGCCATCTTTAAAAAACACAAAAAATATCGAGCTTGAGGGGACAAACGGTGCGTACAGTTCCGCTCCCTGGTAGCAGGGCGTTTTTTATTAAAATATAGAATTCCCGCTGAAACGGATGCCAAAAAACGATAGGTACATCGCTGCTGCGGAAGCCTAAGCTTGTATAAGGACGGCTAAGCCGTTTCACATACATATTAAATTTTAACTTTGACTTTCAAAGAAATCCCATATATTATAGCTAATATAATTAAAAATGATAATCATTATCACTACACCGATAATGATTATCAAGGATCGCAGCTTAAATTACTATACATATAGGGGGATTTACCAAAGTGAATAAAAGGTTATTAAGCTTAGTTATGCTTATAGTTGTCGTACTGGTTGCAGCAGGCTGTGGATCTAACAACACGAATAAGTCGGCAGCTGATGGAGGAACGGCCGGCAATGCAGCAGCTACAAGTGCTGGGGCTACCCATGCGCCAACGGAAGCCGCAGCCGGACCGATTGTAGTTAAGGATGCCAAAGGTGAGGTTACTCTGGATAAACCTGCGCAAAAAGTTGTAGTACTGGAATGGACCTTCACGGAAGATGTGATTGCGCTCGGTGTACAGCCGGTGGGCAATGCGGACAACGAAAACTATAAACTGTATGTGACTTCTGAAGCACCACTCGATGCGAGTGTAACTGATGTGGGCACACGCGGAGAACCGAATCTGGAGACGATTGCTGCCTTGAAGCCGGACTTGATTATCGCCAATACCGATAGCCATGAAGCGATTTATGAGCAATTAAAGGGGATTGCGCCAACGCTGATTTTTGGTCTGTATCCGCCCGAAGGGCAAGGCGATCAATATACACAGATGGAAGATATCTTCAAAAACATTGCAGCAGCTCTCGGCAAAAAAGCGGAAGGCGACAAGGTACTCGCTGATTTGGATGCACATTATACAGATGCAAAGACCAAGCTGGCCGCAGCAGGCAAGGAAGGCTTGAATTATGTACTGACCCAGGCCTACAGCTATCAGAATGCAGCGACGATGCGTCTTTTTACAGACAACTCCCTTGCTGTACAAACCTTGGACCGGATTGGCCTGAAGAACGATTGGAAATCTGAAAAATTCGAGGCTTACGGATTCAGTACATCGACAGTTGAAGCTTTACCGGCGGTTCAGGACACGAATCTGCTCTATATTGTCCAGAAGGATGATGATATTTTCTCGAAAGAGCTGAAGGACAATTCAGTCTGGAAGGGCCTCAATTTTGTGAAAGAAAAACGCACCTTCGGATTGGATAGCACCACATGGGTCTTCGGCGGTCCTGTATCCTCCAAAGTCCTTGTGGATCAAGTAGTAAATACATTAACGAAATGAGCAATTTGATGAATACCACAACGGGCAAAAGAAACTCAACCGGGATGACCTGGCGGCTGATTGGAATATTTGGGGGCGGCTTTGCCGCCCTCTTCGTTGTATTTATGCTCAGCCTCTGCTTTGGGGAGGCCAAGATCCCGGCAGCTACTGTATGGAATGGCCTGCTGCACCGCCAGGATATAATGGAGCATAATCTGCTCTGGGATATCCGGATGCCGCGTACAGTCATTGGTATTTTGGCCGGGGCCGCCCTTGCTGCGGCTGGCGCTTTACTACAGACGATAACGAAAAACCCGCTCGCCTCCTCAGATACACTGGGGATCAATGCCGGGGCTTACTTTATGGTTGTGCTGGGCATGGTTGCTTTTCCGGCTATGCAGCAACAGTATCCATTACTATTGGCCGCAACGGGGGGATTGCTGGCCGCACTGGCTGCCTATGTCCTGAGCGGAGGACGTAAGGCCACACCTGTCCGCCTGGCTTTGTCAGGCATGATCGTATCCATGGTACTCGGAGCGTTCACATCGGCTCTTCATATTTTCTTCCAAACAGAAACGCAAAATCTATTTTTGTGGGGTTCAGGCTCTTTAATTCAGCTGGACTGGGACGGGGTGCGGTATGCCTGGCCTTTTGTCATTACACTTCTAGGCATTTCGGTGCTTGCAGCAAGGCAGTTCGATGCGCTTGAACTGGATGAATCTACTGCCCGTTCACTCGGTCAGCGGGTAGGCTTAACCCGGGCGGTGGGCCTTGGCATAGCGGTGCTAATGGCCGCAATTGTGGTCAGTGTGGTTGGACCTATTGGCTTCGTCGGACTGGTCGCCCCCCATCTGGTCCGGCTTAGCGGAATCCGCAAGCATCGTCTGCTCATTCCCGCAAGTGCGCTCTGGGGGGCCCTACTTATTACAACAGCAGATACTCTGGCCCGTATGGTGCGGAGCAATCTGGGGGAAATGCCTGTCGGTGCAGTGATGGCGATTATTGGAGCGCCGTGGCTCATCTGGCTTGTGCTCACCAAGATGAAAAATATATCCGGTTCAGGCGCTGGCCAGGCATCGATGAATATAGGAGGGGCAGCACTGCGTGTGCGTTTTACTCCCGCTGCGATATTCATGACCCTGCTGCTTATCCTGACTATCCTTGTGAGCCTGTCCCTTGGGGGAACCAGAATCCCGGTTTCTGATTTGCTGGAAAGTCTGGGGGGCGGAGGAGATCAGGCGTATTCCGTCCTGCTCCATTTACGGCTTCCCCGTACACTCGTGGCCGCTTGCGGCGGTATAGCATTGTCCATCAGCGGTGTCTTAATTCAAAGTGCTGTACGAAATCCGCTGGCGGATGCGTCCATTATCGGTGTAACCTCTGGTGCAGGCTTTGGTGCGCTGGCCGTGCTGGTGGTGTGGCCGGGGCTCTCCATATTGGCCCTTCCGGTTGCTGCTATAGCGGGTGGGGTTATCGCCGCAGCCTTTGTATTTACGCTGGCTTGGCGCAAATCCTTGAATCCTTCTGTTCTGATCCTGCTCGGAATCGCAGTCTCTGCCATCGGTTCTGCAGGAATACAAGCCATGATCGTCAAAGCAAGTCTGTGGAACAGTGCGGCTTTTATCTGGTTGACCGGTTCTACATATGGCCGGAGCTGGCAGCAATTTTATAGTCTGTTTGTCCTTCTGCTGGTACTTGTTCCTATTGCTTACTATTTGGGCAGGAAATTTGATTTGCTGGCCTTTGGTGATGAAAGTTCGACAGGCTTTGGGCTGCCGGTTCGCGGAACGAGGCTGTGGGCGATGATTATCGGTGTTTTGCTTGCTGCAGGAGCTGTTGCAAGCGTAGGAACGATCGGTTTTCTCGGACTCATGGCGCCGCATGCGGTGCGGATGATGATCGGGCATCACACCAGACGCTCCATTATTTTGTCAGGACTGCTTGGCGGCTTGCTGCTTGTCGTTGCTGATACGGTGGGGAGAACGATCATCGCGCCGACAGAAATTCCGTCAGGGCTGATCATTATGCTGATTGGAGCACCGTACTTCCTGTTTTTGATGTATCGCTCGCTTGTTCATAAGTAATGAAAAGAGCTGTACGCGTACCGGACTTACTCTATCCGGTAACGCGGCAGCTCTACAATAACGGAAGTGCCTTTGGTGAACTCGCTCTCGACCCGCAACGTCCCGCCGTGCAGTTCGACAATTTCTTTGCAGATTGCAAGGCCGAGACCGCTTCCGGATTGGCGTGATTTTCCTTTGAAGAATTTGGTTCCCAGCTTCTCCAGGTCGTCTTCTTCAATGCCTTCCCCGTTATCCGCAACAGTAATGATAATATGGGCTTGATTGGAAATGGCAGAGAGCCGGATTTCCCCTTGAGCCGGAGTGAATTTGAAGGCATTGTCCAGCAAATTGACAAAAACCTGCTTCAGGCGGTTGAAATCCCCGTCTACAGGCAGCGGCTCATCCGGGATATCGGCATACAGGCGGATCTGTTTGGTGGACCCCCGGTATCTGAACTGCAGCAGCAAATCCTCCAGCAGCCCCCGCAGATCATAAGGTGTAAGCGTAAGCTTCATCTCACCCGCCTGAAACTTGGAGAAATCCAGCAGGTCCTCTACAAGTCCGATCAGACGGTCCGTTTCACCGGTCATGACCTCAAGCCCCTGCAGCGTTTCTTCTGTTTCCGATAAATCCCCCACAAGCAGCGTTTCGCCCCAGCCCTTAATGGATGTAAGAGGAGTGCGTAACTCATGCGTGACGGAGGAGATGAAGTCGTATTTGATTTTTTCGCTCTTGACCATTTCCTCTGCCATGTAATTGAGAGTGACGGCCAGGGTGCCGACTTCATCGTCATGCTGCTTGGTCGCTCTAACGGCAAAGTTGCCGGTAGCCATTTCTTTGGCGACAGTGGTCAACTGCTGAATGGGACCTACAATTCGTTTGGCGATAATGACACTCAGCAGGAAGCCGAAGGCAATGACCAGCAGTCCCACCCAGGCAGCGTTGATGAGGATCTTTACAATTACACTGTACAAAGGTTCTGCCGAGACGGAATAGCGCAGTACGCCAATATTTAATCCGGATTCTTTCAAGGCAATGGAGATGGCCAGAATCCGTTCTCCATTGCCCGGTGTCAGGTTCTGATAAGTTCCTTTGCCGCTGGACAGAGCCGCCTTGACGTCGGGAGTGTCAATCCGCTCCGAGCTTGCGAAGCCAAAGGAATTGATGATCACATTCCCTTCCGGACTCAGGACTTCAACCTTGCTGCTCTCGTCAGGCGAGAGGTTCTCCAGTATATATCTGGCCCGTTCATGGATGGAGTAACCCTCCAGATATTTATTGAAAAAGGTGGCAGAGGTTGTCGCACGCGACGTTAGTGTCTCCATGGCACTGCCCAGATAATAATAATGGACAGCCACAATAAATACCCCCTCCAGCAGGAGGACAATCAGGAGCAAAACAAGTGTGATGTAGACAATGAGCCGGGACCGGATCCCCTTTAGCACGGTTGTACCCTCCATAAATAGCCGAATCCCCACACCGTTTCGAGGTATTGGGGTCCGGAAACTTCCTGCCCGATCTTCTGACGGATCCGGCTGATATTAACATCTACAATCTTAAGCTCACCCATAAAATACTGACCCCACACGGAGGTCAGTATTTCATCACGGTTGATCGCTTTGCCGGGCTGCTCCATGAGCAGCTTCACAATGGAGTATTCCGTAGGGGTGAGGGGGATGTCGATTGAATTCTTCAATAATTTGCGTTCATCCAGCAACAGTGTGAAGGGGGCCAGCTCGATATGGTTCTGTGGCGGGGGAGCCTCCTCCGGATACATTCGCCGGTACAGCGCCCGGACCCGTGCTGTGAGCTCAACGGGGCTGAACGGCTTCACAACATAATCGTCAGCGCCGGCTTCCAGTCCCATAACCTTGTCAACCTCCTGGCTTTTGGCGGTCAGCATGATGATGCCAAGCCGGGGAAACTGCCTGCGCAGTTCATCACACACTTGGAAGCCGCTGATTCCGGGAAGCATCAGGTCCACAATCGCAATGTCGAAATTCCTATTCTCTCCGGCAATCGTCAGGGCTTCTTCGCCCGTGGCGGCTTCAACAACCTCCAAGCCCGCACGCTTCAAATTGATGCGCAGCAGATCGCGTATGGGCTTCTCATCTTCCAGTACGAGCACCTTCATGACTCCACTCCTTGTTATGGCCGGGGCTTCTGCGGCGTGCCGGCCAGCTGCTGTACTTCTTCCAGGGTCAGCTTCAACTGCTCATACTCCTGGGATGCAGGTCCAGTCAGCTTGCTGCCGGCATTCGGTGATGGCAGCACGGCAACGAGCACCGTAGGCTCTGATTCATCACTTGTATCCTGCAATTCGTATAGCAGCTTATAGGAAGCTTTTGCGGCAATCAGCTCTGCTTCAGCCTTCTGCCAATCTTTCCGTGTCAGCAGGCGCAGCTCCAGCAGCGGGGCCTTTTCCCCGGAATTTGCGTTCTTGTAGATAAAGTTTATATGCTCCCATGGAGCAGGAGATTCCCTCGTAGGATCCAGCAGGTATTTGCCGGTCCAGGACCCGAGAATATGGAAATTGAATCCCCACCGGTCGAATTGCTCCTGCACGAGCTTAAGTCCTGTTTGGCCGTCCCATTGATAATATTTGGTGATAAAAGGAGTAGCCAGCGGCGCGAAGTTCTCTGAACCGGCAGGAGGGACAAGGAAGCCGATTTCAACGATTCCGTCTCCGTTTACATCCTCGCTGTACAGCGGATAATCTTTGATAGACAAGCTGCCTTCACCAAGTAAGCTGTCCGGACCAGGAGCTGTGGGCTTCAGTACAAGGTCCTTGCTGCCCTCAAGTGCCGAATGCTGATAATCGTCTGTTGCAAGTATATCAGTAAAAGCCCCATTCGCCCAAGTCAGGAGAGAGGTATAGGAAGCATGCGCGCCAACTGCAGCATCGATAATCAGTGCGTTTGCTGTAGGAGAGGCCTTGGCATACATCATTTGGATGACCGTTCCGCTAATCTTTTGGTCGGATAAGCTCTGCTGCTTGCCTCCGTGTAGCCGTAATAACTGGAGACGGGATAGCGGCTGGTTATCTGTATCGACTGTGGACTGGAGCAAAGCGATGTCCATCCCCCCTTCGTTTGTTATATCCCCTACTGCCAGATAGTCATAAGGCTGCTTCAGAATCTCCGATAACTGGCCGCCGGTGAGGCTGTAGACCGACAACTCTCTGCTTAGGCCTTGACCGCCGCTGAATCCCAGCAGTACATCCGGCGCTCCGTCTGCAGTGACATCCGCATATTTTACATAGTCCAACTCGCTGCCGACTCCGGTAATGCTGGTCAGCTTTTTCCATGCACCCCCCGTCTTGGAAAGTACCAGTGTGTTGATTTCATAGTCGGTTTTATCTGTTTTGTAGAAAGCCAGGATTTCATCCTGCCCATCCTTGTCGAGATCCTGCAGCTGAATGGCGCTGCTCGATTCGGAATGAACAGGCACGGTCAGGTGAGAGCCTGCCGGCAGGAAAGGCTGGACAATGCTTGTTATCGTTCCGTCTGCATTTCCCTGGGAAGGAGCCTTAAGCAGGTCACTGGGAGTTTTCATTTCACTGCAGCCTGCCACCAGCACAGTGAGTCCAAGAAGAGCGCTTAGCGCTGATTTATTCATAACGTATAATCTCCTTTGATAGGTCTGAGGCTAGTATATCCCAGGCCCTTCGCAAAGTAGTATCAAAATGGTAAAGGCTGATTAACTCTCATCTTAAACTTTCGGCTGTAACTATGTGCCCCTTGTCCATAATATTTCTTAAACGTGTTCGAACCAACCGGCAGCGGCGGTGAAATCCAGAATATTGAATTTTAATTAATATGAAGGGAAAAATTCCTTATAATGAAAAAATAATAAAGTAAAAGAAGGAAAATAATTC
>NZ_LVWH01000049.1:0-6662 GCF_001909045.1 Paenibacillus sp. P3E
GTATTAGGTATATCTTGGATCACCAGTTCGGTTGTTCTTTTCTTCAAAGATACTGCGCAATTAGTTATTATGTTTGTGCAATTTGGTTTTTGGCTAACTCCTATTTTTTATTCTATTAATACAATTCCTGAACGCTATCGATTTCTGCTAAAGATTAACCCGATGTACTATATCACTGATGGATATCGAAGGATTTTTATATACCATCAATGGTTTTGGCAGGATATGAAATTAACAATATATTTCTGGATCGTGACTCTTATTTTGTTGTTTACAGGCTATTTTCTTTACCGCAAGTTAAAGCCGCATTTTGCAGACGTAATTTAGAGGAGTATAACTATGGATAATCATAATGCTATAGAGGTCAGTAACATCATCAAAGTATATAAGTTATATAACAAGCAAACAGATCGTTTAAAAGAGACTCTTAGTCTTTCGAAGAAGAAATACCATCAGGAATTCAAAGCATTAGATCAGGTTTCATTCAACGTAAAGTCTGGCGAATGTCTGGGTATTATCGGAAAGAACGGATCGGGGAAATCAACTCTATTAAAGATATTAACAGGAGTTCTTACACCAACATCGGGTTTTATAAAGGTATCAGGAAAGATTTCTGCATTATTAGAGTTGGGAGCGGGATTTAACCCGGATTTTACCGGAATGGAGAATATATATCTTAATGGAACAATTATGGGGTATTCACAACTGGAGATGGATGGAAAAATAGATGATATCCTTGGATTTGCGGATATTGGTGATTTTATACATCAACCCGTTAAGTCTTATTCAAGCGGTATGTTTGTAAGACTCGCTTTTGCTGTGGCGATAAACGTAGAGCCGGATATTCTGATTATAGACGAAGCCCTGAGTGTAGGAGATTTAAGATTCCAACAAAAGTGTTACCGGAAAATAGATGAATTAAAGAAAACAAAAACGGTTTTGTTTGTCACTCATGATTTATCAGTAATTAATAAGTATTGCGATAGAGTGCTGTGGATTAATGAGGGAGTATTGCTTGAGGATGGAGATCCTAAAATGATATCGAAAAAGTACCAAGCATTCATGATTGGTGCTGAATTCAAAAAAATAAATTTCAACAAACAGACCGAAGATGCAGGGAATATTACAGAATACCCGTTTGAAGAAGAGGTCGATTCTTTGAGCGATGAGCTAGATGTTATGGGTGACGAAAAGGCTTTGATTACAGGTGCTTCTTTGTTAGATTCAATTACAGGCGATAAGACTTCGGTAGTTGAGGGTGATCAGGAATTAAAGCTGCTGATCAAAATGGATGTATTTAAAGTACTAGAGAATCCAATTGTAGGATTTACGATAAAGGATCGCTTAGGGAATATAATTAGCCAAACAAATAGTTATGTACTTGGTGTTGAAATGGAGACACTTTCTCCAAGTAAAAACTATGTTTTTAGTTTTGATTTTCGTTTTCCTAATTTGAATCATGGACAATATACGATATCACCTGCCATTGCTTCTGGTACTCAAGAAGATCATCGTCAGCATAGCTGGGTTCATGATGCTTTAGTGCTACAGGTTCTTCCTCTTGGCTATGAAGAATTAAGTGGTGTTGTTCATTTAAGTGATGTGGAATTTTCATCTTTGAATAGAAAGCAGGGATAAAGTTGGACTTTACCGGTGAACGTTTTATTCCGGGTGAAACGGAAAAGGAATTAGAAATAGAACATGTACAACGTTATGAACTTCTGCAAGAATTCGTTAAAGGGAAGCACGTTTTGGATGCAGCTTGTGGGGAAGGTTACGGATCCTTACTGCTGTCGAGAAATGCGGCATCTGTACAAGGACTTGATATTAGTGCTGAATCTATCCTGAATGCGCAAACGAAATACGGCAGGGGAAATTTGAAGTTTGTTACAGGAAGTATAGATCTATTGCCTTTTGAGGATAAATCCTTTGATATTGTGGTTTCTTTTGAAACTCTGGAACATGTGGATGAAGATACACAACTGCGTTTTTTGCAGGAAATAAGAAGAGTGTTGACAACCGAAGGTACTTTGATTATCTCTACTCCAAATAAAAAGTTTTATTCGGATATACCTAAGTACTGTAATCCTTTTCATGTGAAAGAATTGTATAAAGATGAGTTCGTCCAATTATTGAGCCGTTTCTATGAGAATGTAAATATTGCCTCTCAAAGATTTGAGGTGGCCAGTGTAATAGATTCAGATAACAACAAAGATGTAGAATTATATAAAGGGCTAAAGAATTCTTCATTAGATGTTGTTAACCAAAAATATATGATAGCATTTTGTTCGAATATAGTTGGGAATTCTATGCCTATTGCTTCAGTGGGGGTATACCCGCAAAAATATAATGAAATGATTTCAAGAGTGTTGACTTTACAAGATGAAGTAGAAGAACGGAATCGACATATTTCAGTTCTTGATCAAGAACTGATTTTTTTGCGTAAGGAATATAATTATTCTGAAGAGCTGAAACGAAAAGGAGAACTAGAGGCAAATCAAATTGAAAGGCTCGAACTAGAAGCGAAGGAACTCTCCTTAAAGTTGCTTTTTAAAGAGAATGAATTGAAAGAATCTGAGCGAGAGAAAAATAGATTGGAATCTGATTCCAAGAAACTCAGTTCTAGGCTGGAGAATCTGAGCATCGATCTCAATAATAAAACGGGTCACATTAACCTTCTTTTACAACAGGAAAGAGAACTTCACAATATATATTCTTCAACTGGGTGGAGAATCTTAAGCGAATACTATAAACTTAGAGATTTTATTATCCCTCAGGATAGTAAAAGAAGAGTCGTTTCTAAATTAGCTTTTAAAACTTTAAGACACCCAAAACTAATGTTTTCCAAGCTTAATAAAAGTAATGTGAGAAAACTGAAATATTATTTTGAAACAGAAGATGGAAACCGTTTGGAAAATCGGATTGATGTATTTGTTGATCGTCATACTGAAAGTGAGCAGAAAGATCTGGACGTACAATTGTATACTCCAGATCAATACAATAAGCTGATATTTAACTTTGTAGTAGATCCTCAGGTATCCATTATTATCCCCGTGTACAATCAGTGGAATTATACCTATTCCTGTCTCGCTTCTATATTGCAACATACAACTGGTGTATCCTATGAAATAATTATTGCGGATGATATGTCTACTGATGAGACGGTTAATATTGCAGAATATGTAGAGAACATAACAGTAGCCAGAGACGGTGTGAACAGAGGCTTTCTTTTAAATTGTAATAATGCAGCTAAGCTTGCGCGTGGGGAATATATCTTTTTCCTGAATAATGATACAAATGTGCAGACGGAATGGTTGAGTTCCCTGGTTGAGCTTGCCGAATCTGATCAGAGGATTGGTATGGTCGGTTCAAAACTTGTATATCCTGACGGAAGATTACAAGAGGCAGGTGGGATCATATGGAATGATGCAAGTGGTTGGAATTATGGACGTTTAGATGATCCTGAGAAACCGGAATATAATTATGTTAAAGAAGTTGACTATATTTCAGGGGCAGCAATTCTTGTGAGAAGCAATATTTGGAGAGAGTTAGGTGGTTTTGATGAGAGATATGTACCGGCATACTTTGAAGACTCGGATCTGGCGTTTGAGGTTAGGCGTCTTGGGTATAAGGTAGTGCTCCAGCCTAAGTCTATTGTTGTTCACTTTGAAGGTGTTTCTCATGGTACTGATACGAATAGTGGTATAAAAAGCTATCAAGTCAAAAACAAAGAAAAGTTCCTTGAAAAATGGTCTGCCGTTTTAACAGCAGAACATTTCTCAAATGCAGAGCATGTTTTCTGGGCAAGGGATAGAAGTAAGGGGAGGAATACTATTGTCGTAGTTGACCATTATGTACCTCATTATGATAAAGATGCAGGTGGGCGGTGTACTTCTTTTTATATTAAGCTATTTGTATCTATGGGGTTTCATGTTATTTTCATAGGTGATAATTATTTTAAACATGAACCATATACGACAGAGTTGCAGGATATAGGTGTAGAAGTACTTTATGGCGATTATTATGCAAAAAATATAAGTAAGTGGATAAAAAGTAATGGAGCTTATATAGATTATGTATACCTAAATCGTCCGCATATTTCAGTTAAATATATGGATATTTTTAAGAAGAGTACATCTGCAAAAATTATCTATTTCGGACATGATCTTCATTACATTAGAGAAATGAGAAATTATGATCTAACGAAGAACCCAAGCTTACTAAAATCTTCTGATGAATGGAAAAAAACAGAGTTTGGATTGTTTAGTAATGCTGACGTAATACATGTAGTGGGGACTTACGAGCAAGAATTACTACAAAAAGAATTCCCAGGTAAGCCCGTACGAAACATACCGTTGTTTCCTTATGAAAGTTCATATGGGGATAATAAAGAGATTTTGGGATTTGACGATAGAAAAGATTTATTGTTTGTAGGAGGATTTAACCATACGCCTAACTATGATGGGATAGTATGGTTCCTTAATGAAGTGTTTCAACTTATTAAGCAGCAAGTTCCAGATATGAAACTTTATATAGTTGGATCTAATCCACCTGAAGACTTAAAAGCTAAGGCGGCAGATGATATTGTTGTTACCGGCTTTGTGACAGATGAGGAATTGGAAAAGTTTTATAATGTTTCCAAACTGGTGGTTGTACCATTACGTTATGGTGCTGGAGTTAAAGGGAAAGTGGTAGAAGCTTTATATTACCAGGTTCCTGTAGTCACTACTTCGATTGGAGCAGAAGGCCTGGAACAGGCAGAAGGCGTTATGGTGATAGAAGACAATTCAGCTGCTTTTGCGGCGTCCGTTGTTAATCTCTATAACAATCAGGAAGATTGGATGAAGTACTTTAAGGCATCAGAAACATATATTAATCAATATTTCTCAGTGGAAACTGCCCGGAGTATTATCTCTTATGATTTTTCTAACCAGGAGAATATGAAATGATAAATGTGATTTTATGTGGGGGAAATGGAACACGGTTGTGGCCATTATCTAGAACGTTATACCCTAAACAATTCAATAAACTGATCTCAAATCAGTCTTTGTTCCAAATGACGGCATTAAGGAATCAGGGGGTCTGTGACCAGACTTTCATAGTATCTAATGAAGAACAGTATTTCCTGGCACTTGATCATCTTGAAGAGCTTAATATTACAGCCGATAAGTTTCTCTTAGAGCCGATGGGGAGAAATACCGCACCGGCAATTGCATTAGCTTGCTTTGCAGCGGAAGAAGAGGAGTTACTCTTAGTGACTCCTTCTGATCATATTGTTAAGAATCTTGATCAATATACTGCTTGTATAAAAGAAGCTGGGCAACTGGCTGAACTAGGGTATTTAGTTACCTTTGGAATAACTCCAAGCTACCCGGAAACTGGTTTTGGTTATATTGAGTCTAGGGGTTTTGATGTAATTTCGTTTAAAGAAAAACCAGACAAGCAATTGGCCGAACACTATCTTGATCAAGGTAACTATTTTTGGAATAGTGGAATGTTCCTTTTTAAAGCGGGAATGTTTCTACGTGAGTTACAAAAATATGCTCCTGACATCTACGAACTTTCTTTAGAAGCCTTTAATCATTCGAAGAAAAAGGAACGAATTATTAGAATAGGTCGAGATGACATGCTGGCAATCCCATCTGATAGTATAGATTTCGCTCTTATGGAAAAAAGTGAAAATGTCAAAATGATTCCCTCAGATATTGGGTGGTCGGATATGGGGAGTTTTGAGGCACTATATACCGAGCTTCCTCAAGATATCAATAAGAATACTGATAACGAGCAGCATATAGCTGTAGACTCGAGTCGCAATCTGATTATTTCTGATGAACGTCTAATTGCTACTATTGATATTGAGGATTTAATTATTATCGACACCCCGGATGCCTTGCTGGTCTCCAAGCAGGGTTCATCGCAGAAGGTTAGAACAGTCGTGGAGAAACTGAAGTTGCGTAAATCTGATCTTTGTGATAATCATGTCACTGCTTATCGTCCATGGGGAAATCATACCGTCCTAGACTCAACAGAGAATTACAAAATTAAAAAGGTGATTATTAAACCGGGGAGGAAATTAAGTACACAGAGACATTATCATCGTAATGAGCATTGGATAGTAGTTAGAGGGACAGCACTAGTATCTGTAAATGGTAATGAATCGTTATTGAGAACGAATGAGTCTACTTTCATTCGTATGGGTGAAGAGCATTCGGTTGAGAACCCTGGGAAGATTGATTTATGTTTTATAGAGGTTCAGGTTGGCGATTATGTCAAAGAAGATGATGTAATAAGGTGATTTAATGAAAGGTGAATTTTTCTGAAAAAAAGTGTGGATAAGGATGGGGTTATGAGAAGCGTACTCAGAAATAGAGTGAAGTTTTTTGGTATTGTCATCTTCCTTTGTGCTTTAAATTTTCTATGGTTTAGGAATATAGAATTTAAGAGTTTAATGGGGGATGACTTAAGGTCGTGGAATTTTTTTCAAGGTAAGGGGTTTTATGATGCGGTATTGATGAATTTTAGTGGGAATAAGTATCGTCCTGTATTTAACTTAGTACAATTTACTTTATTCGCTATTTTTAACGCGGATTATCAAGCTTATGTTAATGTGAATATGATCTTTAATTGTGTTGTTATCTTTTTTGTTTTCCTTGTATTGTTAA